>JAAZHE010000018.1 GCA_012510855.1 Bacillota bacterium
AACCAGGGAAGGACCTGTGTAGGGATGCCGGCTCGCTTTGCCCTCTCCAGGCCCAAAGCATCGGGTGTGTCGCTTATGACAGTGACAATCTCCGCAGCAAGCTTACCAGCGGCTATGGCATCAATTAGAGCCTGCAGATTGGACCCCCGTCCAGAAATCAAGACCGCCAACCGTCCCACCATTCCTCACCCCTTACATAAACACAACCTTCCCCTGGCCTGGTACCAGCTCACCGATGATGTACGCCCTAATGCCCAATTCGGCCAGCTTTTGCAAAGCAGCATCGGCATGATCCCGTTTCACTATCACTGCCATGCCGACACCCATATTGAAGGTACTGTACATTTCTGTTTCATCTACTTCGCCTAATCTCTGAAGGATGGTGAAAATCGGCTGTACCGGCCAGCTGCCTTTGCGGATCACCGCATCTAGATTTCCAGGCATAGCGCGGGGTATGTTCTCCGGCATTCCACCCCTGCTGATATTGGCAACACCGGTTACTTCAACGGCATCGATCAAGCTGAGAATGGGCTTGACATAGATGAGTGTTGGCTCCAGAAGCTCTTCACCCAAGGTGCGGCCCAGTTCGTCAAAGTAGTCTGTGACGTTATATCCATGGTCGTGGAAGAAGATCTTTCTGACCAGGGAGAAACCGCTGCTTTGTAGACCACTGGAGCCAAGGCCGATGACTACATCTCCCGCCCTGGCCTGTTGCCCTGTAATGCACCGAGACTTCTCCACAATACCAACGGCAAAACCCGCCAGATCGTACTCATCTTCAGGATAGAACCCCGGCATCTCCGCGGTCTCCCCTCCCACTAGCGCGCAGCCGGCTTGGCGGCAACCCTCGGCAACTCCCTTTACAATGCTCTCCACCTTTTCCGGGCGGTTCGTGCCCAATGCCAAATAATCTAGGAAAAACAGAGGTTCTGCCCCTTGACAGATAATATCATTGACGCAGTAGGCTACCACATCGATGCCGACGGTATCGTGTTTGTCCATCATGAAGGCTACCTTTAACTTAGTGCCAACACCGTCAGTGCCGGCCACTAATACGGGCTCTTGATATTTGGTAGTATCCAAGGCAAAGAAGGAACCGAAACTGCCAATGTTGCTCAACACTTCCGGCCGGAACGTTGATTCGGCGTGTTTCTTTATCCGGCGCACCACCTCGTAGCCGGCTTGAATATCCACACCCGATGCTTTATAAGTGCTCTTCTCCATCATCTTCCCTCCGATAGTTGGCTGGAGTAATGGGGTATTCACCTGAAAAACAGGCAAGACACAGCTGATCCCGGGGAATCCCGATGGCCCTCACCAATCCTTCAATGGAAATATAGTGCAAGGAATCAGCCCCGATGAGGTCCTTTAGCTCACCAACGGTACGACCAGATGCCACCAGTTCGCTTTGCGATGAAGGCTCATTGCCGTAAAAGCACGGAAAACGATAGGGAGGCGAAGCGACATACATGTGCACCTCCCGGGCACCAGCATCCCGCAGCAAAGTGATCAGTTTACCCGAGGTCGTTCCCCGGACTATGGAATCGTCAACTACCGCCACCCGCTTCCCCTTGAGGACATCAACCACTGGATTTAGCTTGATCCGCACCGCAGTCCGCCTATCTGCCTGGGTAGGCCGCAGAAAGGTCCGACCCACATAACGGTTCTTAATCACGCCGATCTCAAAGGGCAAACCCGCTGCCTCTGCAAAACCCAGGGCCGGAGCAACCCCCGAATCGGGTGCTCCTATTACTACATCGGCATTGACAGCTGCCTCCTTGGCCAGTTCTCGGCCAATGGCTTTGCGGACCAGATAGGCATTCTTGCCGCCGATGCAGCTATCTGGGCGGGCAAAATACACGTGTTCAAAGGAACAGAGCGCTTTACGGGCCGCGCTCTTGTGTCTGTAAGTGCGCCATCCCAATCCGTCTAGAATCAAAAGCTCTCCAGGCTCCACTTCTCTAATTATCTCGCCACCTAGGTTAGCGATGGCACAGGACTCGGATGCTACGATGTAACCCTCCTCCACTTCGCCCAGGGTGAGGGGACGATTTCCCCAAGGGTCCCTGGCAGCCAGCAACATATCTTCTCCCAGAATTACCAGGGCATAAGATCCTTCCATGATCTCTAGAGTCCTTGCAATTGCTTCAGGAAGGCTTCCTGCGCCGCTTCTGGCAATCAAGTTAAGGATTATCTCCGAGTCGCTGTCGGTCTGCAAAACGGTACCTTGACTCAAAAGTTGTTCCCGCAGCTCTTTACCGTTTAAGAGACTTCCATTGTGAGCAGCAGCCAGGCTGCCATAGGATGAACGCACTGAGAAAGGCTGAGTGTTGACTACATGTCTCTCTCCCCTGACAGCCAAGCGCACGTGGCCGATTCCGGAAAAACCCTCAAGGTCCGCTAGACTATCTTCATCAAATACCTCGGGCACAAGGCCGGCACCCTTACACAGCCGCATCTTTGTTCCATCGTAGGTGACTATGCCGGCCCCTTCCTGTCCCCGGTGCTGTAAGGCATACAGCCCAAGGTAGCACAGATGGACAACCTGCACATTTCGGGCTTTCCCCCAGATCCCTATTACACCACAGGCTTCCCGGGGCCTATCTAGATATTTGTCAACCGCTGTCAAGATTCCATCTGACATGGGATAGCCCCCCGCCAAGCCGCTTCTAATTCTTCCACCGACAGAACGATTACCAGCTGGTCATCACACTCCCCGACCTGGACCTTTAGTCTGACCTGCAGATTCCCTTCCTGCACCTTTCCGATTACCGTCAAAGGAACATTAAACTTCTTCGCCAGCTCTTCTAAGCTATCTAGGTGCTCAGGGGCCAAGGATACTACGATGCGGCTGTGACTTTCTCCATAAAGCAGCTGAGCAGGTGTCAAACCGTGGTGATCTAAGGCTATGTCTGCTCCCAAGCCGCCCAGGATGCAGGATTCTGCCAAGGTCACGGCTAGACCGCCTTCACTGCAGTCATGGGCGGAACTCAGGAGCCCTGCTCGGATCGCCTCCAGACACAAATCCTGAACCCGTTTTTCCAGTTCTAGATCGAGCTCAGGCGGACGCCCTGCCACCAGCCCGTGGACCACCTTGAGGTACTCGCTGCCTCCCAACTCACCCTTGTTTTCTCCCAGCAGCACAACCACATCTCCAACCCTCTTGAAGCTCTGTGTGCAGATATCTGCTTTGTTATCGATGAGGCCCGCCATGCCAATGACAGGTGTCGGATAGATGGCTTTCCCTTTGCTCTCATTGTAAAAAGATACATTGCCCCCGATTACCGGCGTATCCAGTCTCCTACAAGCTTCAGCTATACCCTCGATAGCCTCAGAAAACTGCCAGTAGATCTCAGGCTTTTCCGGATTACCGAAGTTCAAACCATCGGTAACAGCCAGGGGTTTAGCTCCCGTGCACACTAGATTCCTAGCAGCCTCGGCAACAGCAGCTGCTGCACCGGAGCGGGGATCGAGATAACACAGGCGGGAGTTGCAATCTACTGTAAATGCAACGGCCTTATCGCTGCCGTTAATTCCGATTACTCCTGCGCCGGTCAGCCCCGGTGCCGTAAGGATACCTCCACCCGCTTGGTGGTCAAACTGCTCATAGATCCACTCTTTGCTAGCAATATTTGGTGAGGCCAAGAGCTTTAGCAGCACCTGGCTGTTGTCATCGGGCTCGGCAACTGACCGCACATCGAAGCTCTCCGTCTCGGCCAAATAATCCGGGCGCCGGGAAGCAGGATGGTAAACGGGAGCGCTGGCCAGAGCCTGGGCAGGAACCTCGGCTAAGACCTCATCACCCTTCTTGAGCCGCAAAAAGCCATCATCGGTCACTCTGCCTATGGCAGCCAAAGGCACGTCCCACTTGTCGAAGATGGCCTGAACCGCTGCTTCTTCGCCGGCCTTGACTACAAAGAGCATCCGTTCCTGTGTCTCCGAAAGCATGATCTCATACGGCGTCATATCCGGCTCCTGCACCGGGACCAGACTGAGGTCCAGCTCGATGCCGTGCTTGCCCCTAGCAGCCATCTCACAGGACGAGCTAGTTAGACCGGCAGCTCCCATATCCTGAATCCCTACCAAGACACCTGCCCTGATGGCCTCAAGACATGCTTCCATTAGGCGCTTGCCCATTTCCGGGTATCCTTTAGGTATGGAATCCTTTCTTTCCGCAGCCTCTTGGGTAAGCTCTTCCGATGCGAAGGCAGCACCCTCGATGCCGTCCCGGCCCGTAGGAGTTCCGGCGGCCATTACCACATTGCCGACACCAGCGGCAATGCCCCTGGCAATGGGATCACCTTTGTCCAAGAAACCGACAGCCATAGCGTTGACCAGGCAATTCTCGCTGTAGCACTCATCGAAGTAGACCTCACCGGCGATCATGGGAAGTCCAAAGGTACTGCCGTAGTCGGCCATACCTGCTACTGAGCCAGTCAAAAGCTCCTTTTGACGGGAGTCGGTCAATGGACCGAAACGAAGGGAGTTTAATGCAGCTACCGGCCTCGCTCCCATGGTGAAAATATCCCTGAGTATGCCGCCGACCCCTGTGGCAGCACCGGCATAGGGTTCGACAGCCGAGGGATGGTTGTGGCTTTCGATCTTCATAACCACTGCCTGTCCGTCATGAATATCGATGATGCCCGCGTTCTCACCGGGGCCCTGCAGCACCTGGCTACCGGTAGTGGGCAGCTTCTTGAGGAGCGCCCGGGAGTACTTGTATCCGCAGTGTTCTGACCACATAACAGAAAATAGGGCCAATTCCAGGTCATTGGGCCCCCGCCCAAGGGTATCCTCAATCATCCTATATTCCTCCGCGGTAAGCCCCGCATCTTCCCAACGTTTGGCTTGATCGGCAGTCATAGCCATAGCCCCCTTATTGGATATTGCTCTTTTCCAAGTCTGCTCTAAAAAATCTGCTCTAACCTTGAGAAACCCACTATGGTCCTGAAAAAAAAGGGTAGGTTGCACAGATTATCGTGAAACCTACCCGCCCAGGCTTTTATCCTTCTACGGTGTAGCACTAACCCCTTCAGTTAGTGCCTGCACCACTCGGTCCAGACCCGTCAGCTGGCGGCGGAACCCTAGGTGCACTTTCATCCCAACAATATGCAGTTATTAGCTATCACAACAAGTAATGGCACTGACAAGCTTATCAGCTATTTGCCACTTAGGTATGCCTTGAAGCCGCATTCCTGCAAGCGCGCGTTCTTATCTAAGACTGTCTCTCTTTGCTTTTTTCTGTACATCTCTAGCTTATCCTGCCAAGTGGGATCAGTCAAGCTCAGTATTTGGACTGCCAGGATTACAGCGTTCCTGCCGGCATTGATGCCCACCGACGCCACCGGTATACCAGGGGGCATTTGGACAATGGAATACAGAGCATCTACTCCCTGCAGCTGACCGCTGGCAATGGGCACCCCGATCACCGGCAATTGGGTATAGGCAGCGAGCACCCCCGGCAGATGGGCGGCCATACCCGCCGCTGCGATAATCACCTTAAGACCTCGCTCTGCGGCAGTCCGAGCAAAATCTGCTGCCTCCCGAGGGGTCCTGTGAGCCGATAGGATCTTGACTTCAAAGGGTACCCCCCAGTCTTCCAAAAGCTCAAGACCAGGTGCCACCACCGGCAGATCGCTGTCACTTCCAATCACTACACTAACTAGAGGTCTAGCCTTCGCTTTTTCCTGGTTCATAGTCTAGATTCCCTTTCCCCAGCAATAACTCCAATTTGGGCATGGCCTCTTCCATCGCCTTCCGGCCAAGCCGCACAAACGCATCTACAGCGTGAAAATCCGTTAAGCCTAAGCCGCCTAAGTCGGGCACAATCACCAAATCAGCTTTATTTAGCTGCTCCTTGACATGGGCTCTCTGCAGGATGCAAATGGCCTGCTGGATTACATCGGCCGGGCGTTCCGGCTTTTCATCTAAGAAAGAACCGTTGAGACTAACCGCGATGACCCTGTCCACGTCCATCTGGAGGGCAGTATTTACCGGTACATTCTCCGTCAATCCTCCATCGACCAAGTATCGACCCCGGTACTCTACTGGCGCATAGATACCGGGAACTGTACAGCTTACCCGAACTGCCCAGGCTACATCTCCCTGGTCAAGAACCACTGTCTCGCCCCGACCCAGGTCCGAAGTCACCACCGCCAGCGGAATATCTAAATCGGAAAAGCTCTTACCTTTGAGATAACGATCTAGCCACCCTTCTATTCCCGAAGACTGGAGCAAGCCCGTCTTGAGAGAGACGCCTCGGGCAAGAAACCACCAGTTGCTGGATCTTGCTATTTCTATGAGTTCGGTAGGGGAAAAGCCTGCAGCTATAAAGGCACCCACAACGGCCCCCGCGCTGGTGCCGGCAACGGCTCCAATGGAAATCCCCTGTTCCCAAAGGACCTGGAGAACACCTAGGTGGGCAATTCCCCTGGCAGCCCCACCACCTAGAGCTAGTCCCAACCGGATCGGATGGGCCTTCTTTCCCCTGAGCTCAGAGGTCTTTCCCTCCCTGTTGCAGTCCTTCCTCTTGTCTATCTGCTGTCCGACGTCAGGAGTGTTTATCAGCCAGACTCAACCCCTTCATACATATCAGCGCTTTCATGCCCTGGCTAACCTGTTATGTAGACTTCTATCACCATTATCTATTATACCATTAAAATTGGCTGCTTTAAGGTCTAAACCGCGGAAAAAGCCAGGGTTTACAAACCCTGGCCTCAGCTAATTTCAGGTCTTGATGTCCATATGTCAGTTTATCTAAAAGGAACTGGCTGTGCGCAGCTTTCCCAGTGCCTTTCGTTCTAGCCGTGATACGTGCATCTGCGATATCCCCAGCATTTCGCCTACCAAGCTCTGGGATAATCCTTCCACATATCGTAAGTAGAGAATCTGACGCTCCCGCTGTGGGAGAGTACCGATTAAGTTTCTAATCAGTAAACGGTTCTCTACTGTCTCATAATCACCATCAGTATGTCCGAGAAAATCTTCCAATACCATCTCGTCGCCGCTGCTTTCCTGCTGGAGGGAAGTAGATACACGATTTGGACCTGCTTCATAGGCCTCCAGGACCTTTTCCTCCTCAACACCCAACCACTGAGCAATCTCCTTCATCGTCACAGCTCTACCCAATTTACTGGAAAGGTAAGATCTTGCCTCTTCAATCTGGTAGTAGAGCCGCTTTGCATCCCGACCAACCTTTACACTCCAGGTACTGTCCCTCAGATATCTCTTGATCTCTCCAATGATAGTCGGTGTGGCATAGGTGACAAACTGGACGTTGCGACTGCTATCGAACCGCTGCAGAGCCTTGATCAGCCCAATTCCCCCTACCTGAACAAGATCCTCCCGCATCTGCCTATCCTGAGTAAACTTACCAGCCAGATACTCCACCAATTCCCAATGAGCCTCTACCAAGAGCTCCAGCAACTCCGGGGAACGGTTCTTCTCATACAATGCCAGATACTTGGCCACCAACTCTTTGTCCCGTCTATACGAGAGCTTTCTGTAGGAGACCTCTTCCAGTGCCAGCATTCTATCCCTCCTTCACCTCAGGTTTTTCTTATTAGCGACAAGTAAGCGAAATATCCCTGGTCTGATCTAGTCATCACAAATAGCAATAGTCACTGTAACTTTTCAGTAACGATACCTTGTTAGTAATGACTACGTTTTGCTAATATATTCCTGGTGGAGGGGCAGTATCCTGCCTGCAAATGTAACATTTATATTAAATCATTCTCATTCTTAGTTAGGATTCATTTACTGCCGAGATCGTCTCTTGAAAACAGCTCCCCCCAATGAACTCCCGCAGTATGGAAGTCGGCGGCACATCATCTGGATCCAGCGGTAAGAAATAGCTCAAGAATTTGAGGAGCCGCTTGGCTTCACTGTAGGCCGGATCCTTCGTGCTTATGGTCTTAAGCAGAGGCTCAGCAAACCTCTTCAGCACTGCAAACTCATAGATCAAGGCTGAATTGAACATTACATCGGCTTCCTCTTGGAAGGGGAAAATGTTTTCTTTTTCCCCTCGGCGGACAGCTCTCCACAAGCGCAGAGTATCCTGGGCTGAATGTCCCCGGAACTGATGATCCCGCACAATCCGCCGCAGCAGCCTCCCATCGGTGGTGGGAATTCGGTTGTGGTGATCGATATTCAGCTGTGTCAGAGCGCTGATTTATATCTTGAACTTATTGCCACTGGGAATTGATGCCGTCAAACGCTCATTTAGGCCGTGGATGCCTTCAATGATGATTGGCTGACCAGGAGCAACCCGTAGGCGCTTGCCAGTGTAAACCCGGCGTCCACTGGTGAAATCATAGGTGGGGACTTCCACCTCTTCACCCTGGATCAGCTGGGCAAGATGGGTGTTAAACAGTTCCAAGTCGATGGCTTCAATGGACTCGAAATCGTATTCGCCCCGTTCATTCCTCGGGGTCTTGTCTCTGTCCAGAAAATAGTCGTCGAGATGTATTGCTACCGGCCTAAGGCCGTTAACCCGCAACTGAACTGCCAGCCTTTGGACAAAGGTGGTCTTCCCCGAGGATGAAGGACCGGCGATCAGAATAACCCGCAGTGTATCGTGGCGCTCAGAGATCATGTCCGCCATTTGGGCAATTTTTTTCTCATGGAGAGCTTCAGCAATTCGAATTAGCTCCCCGCTCTTTCCCTCAGCAATGATGTCATTCAAAGCTCCTACTGTCTCGACCTCAAGGATCTTGGCCCACTGCTCCGCCTCCCGGAGGACGCTGGCCAGCTTTGGCTGTTCTCGATAAGGCGGAATCTGGTCGGGGTTATCGGAATCAGGGATCTGCAGGATGAAGCCCGGCAGGTAATAATGCAAGCGAAACTTGTCGAGGTACCCAGTACTAGGAACCATGTAACGGTAGAAGTAATCATAGAGCCATCCACAGCGGTACACATTGACAGTATCTGACTGCCTATATTTCAGCAGGTTTACCTTATCGAACTGTCCGTCTTTTGCGAAAAGCTCCATGGCCTCTTCTTTAGGTAGAACACATTTCTCAAAGGGCTCATCCCGGGCGGCGATCTCCCTCATCCTCGCCTCGATGGCCTCAAGATCCTTTTTTACCAGGGCCCTCTGGCATTGAATCTCTCCATAGAGGCCGTTACTGAGGGAATGTTCGATAATGACCCGACATCTAGGCAGGATCTCCCGGGCAGCCCGGATCAATAGAAACACAGCACTGCGCTGATAGATCCGGTAGCCATCCTTGACTTCCAGTCCAAAGAAGGAAACATGACAGCTGCTAGTTATGGGATAGGTCAGCTCCCTAAGCTCATTGTCAACATAGGCTGCCAGGATCCGGCGCCAGCTTGCGGGCCAGCAGTCCTTGGCTAGCTCCTGCAAGGTGGTCCCCGGTTTTACCCGCCGACTGCCTAAGCCTTCAATTTCCACCTGTACAAAAGGGTTATTTGCATACATGGTAATACCTCCGTGTAAACTGAGACGGCTTCATGTCCTGGTTTTGGGCCTACCCGTCGCTCGGGCGACTATTCTTCTTTCTAAGAATAAAGCGGCCTTCTCGACTCCCACCTCAGATACTATATCATCTTGAGAAATTTCAACATGGACCGCCTCCGCTCCAGCAGCCGCTGCCCGTTCCTCGGCCAGATCCTTCAGGTATGCGACTGCCTTTGCAGTCGCTCCCTCCAAATCATCAAAGGTATTGTTTTCTGCTAAGCCTTGAATAATGTATTTTTCATCACCGGTGAGGCTCACCGTAGCCGCTACAGTTACAGCAATATTGCCGGTAATGGCTCCCAAAGCATTGGCCACATCGGCATGTTCCGGTATATACAGCTGGGTCTGGAGGGCAGCAGCCAAAGCTGGAAAATACGCCTTAACCGGTGCCCCTACCGCCACAATGGGTAGATTGATCCTGACACTGCATTCCAGTGGTTGGACATTACTGCCATTTTTGGCCAGTGATGTATGCAGGAGGTGTCGGCATATGGCACACTCTTCTATGGCAGGAACCTGTGAGGTTCTGGCCCATGAAGCTCCCTTCGGCAAGATCCTCTGTCCGTTGGTACCGGCCCTACCGGGGAGAGTCTCTGCCAAGATGACATCCAGCACCTTTTCGGCCAGTCGCTGCTGGATACCTTCCATTATATGCTGACATGCGGCCTCCGTACTAATCTGCCAACGGTGGGCGAAGACCTCCACCGCTCGCCTGGCGGCTTCAGCGTTCCACAGCTCCAGCTGTCCCATGGCGTGGAGGACATCAGTCGGGGTCAGTCCTACTCTGCGAACTAGGCCCATGTTTTCCAGAACATCCATCCGCAGAAGTGATGGATAGGAGTAACCTATGGCTTCAGCCAGCCGAATGCGGGAGGCACCTCCAAGGGACTTGAGAGCCCGCCAAACCGCCTCTTCTCTGGGGCCCAAATCTGTGGTCTTCCCTTTTTGCCCGTTACGGCCAGCACCACCCTCTGCCGCTGGGCTTTGAACCGGGATGAAGAACTCAACGGGCGGCAGTAGGCCGGAGTCAACATGATTCTCCCGAATTTTTTCACAATTGGCCAGTTCATCGGCGATGGCCGGTGCTTCAATCGCGGCATAGCTCACCGGCAACACCCTCTGGGGACCGATGACCAAGGTACCGTCCTGCGCCAAGGCGATCTCACTATCGCCCCCAAGGCCGGTGGTATGAAGATCCAAAGTCTTGACTGTCGTACGGTACTGACCGATGCGGGCACCCTCAGACCGCAGTCGAGGCAGACCATCTTTAATCAGACCGATATCGGTGGTGGTCCCACCCATATCCACAACCAAAGCATCCTTGCATCCCGTGAGGTGCAAAGCGCCGTAGACACTGGCGACAGGACCGGACATCAAGGTTTCGATGGGCCGCCGTCGGGCCAACTCCTTCCCCATTAAGGTCCCGTCGCTGCGCTCCAGCAGTATGGGAGCAGTGATGCCTCGGCTGGTGAGAACCTTCTCCACTGCCTCCATCAAATTCAATAAGATGGGAATCAACCGGGCGTTCCAAAAGACCGTGGTAGCCCTTCTCATGGAGTCCATCTCCATGCTGATCTCGTGACCCGAAATGACGGGGATGTCGTACTGTTCCTCTATGAAGCGTTGAACCGTCTGTTCATGTTGGGGGTTCACTGCTCCACCCATCTGGGAGATGGCAATCACTTCTACTTCTTGCACCATGGCCTCAACGGTACGGCTAATCTCATCTTCATTAAGGGGTGCCCTCTCTCGGCCCCGCATATCGTGGCCGCCGGCCACAATCCAATAGGGGCTGACCCGGAGAAAACGTCTCACTAATTCTCGGTCATAGCCGATGAGCAGGATACCAGCCCTGGCTCCCTTACCCTCAACCAGGGCATTGGTTGCCAATGTGGTAGATAAGCCCACCAGATCCACCTTTTCCGGTGCGTCAATTCTGATCTGGTCCAGAGACGCTGCAATCCCCACAGCGTAATCATCTTTTGTTGTCAGGGCTTTGCCCTTCCCCAGTACCAGCTGCCGTTCAAAATCATATAGAACAGTATCTGTATAAGTGCCTCCTGCGTCGATACCTAGTCCCAATCGCATCTAGTTTTCCCTCTCCTCACTCGATAGACTGATAAACTCGTCCTTTCCCCACCAAGACTTCCACCTGTTTATAGATCTCTGAAATCCTAGCGGCATCGATTCTGTAGCGATCACCCAACCGTAAATACACTTCCCGCGGCTGAGTAAAATGAAGGATAACCGGTACATTTCCGGGAAACTGGGTGAAAAGGTCCCGCAACTGGACCAACACCTCTTCCCTGAGGCCGTCGGCATGGATGACCAGCTGAGTACCATTCTCGTTGCAATGGTTCCTTCCATTCTGCTGTGCAACCCTTGACTCCTGCCCCTGTTGCCCGCCTTGCACAATCTTCGGCTTCTTGTAAACCTCTTCTTGTCTTGCTTTTCCCTTGGCAGCCTTCTCCTGCCATTCCTGTAGGGTATATACCGCTGAGGCGATGACCTTAGCCTGGAACTCCCGGTCCAGCTGTTCATCATCTACTTCAGCTTCGGCTGAAGTGTCGATTTCCTCTACGGAAGAATCGTTCCGCCCTTCAACTACTAGGATAGACTCTCCTGTCAGGCAGCCGCGGCACTGCTCAAAGACCCGGGGAAAGACAATAACCTCTACAGGGCCTGTCTGATCCTCTAATGTCACAAAGGCCATCTCTTCATTGCGCCGGGTAAGAATCCGGCGGGATTCTACCACAACACCGGCAATGAGCACCGGCTCATTCTGGGAGCACTTTTCGAGGTCCCGGCTGACCGTCACTCCCCACTTCTCGAGTTCTTCACTATACTGGTCAAGGGGATGGCCGGAAAGGTAAACGCCGATCAAATCCCTTTCATACTGCAGCCTTGTGTACTCATCGTGTTCCGTTACCTCGGATCCCACTTCCCATGAGAACACTTGGGCATCAACACTGGCCACATCAAATAAGCTGGTTTGGCCGCTGTGGTGACTGCGGCTGTACCTGGTCGCCGCCTGGATAACCTGGTCTAGAATCGCCTCCAACTTGGCCCGGGATTCTCCAAAACAATCCATAGCTCCAACTCTAATCAAGCTGAGCAGTGCGTCTCTATTTAGCCGGGCCCTAACACACAGGTCTAAGAGGGACTTATAAGATCCAGATGCTCGGTTTTCAACTACGGCTTGTGCCGCGCTTTCCCCGACATTCTTGATGGCAGCCAGCCCGAAAGTAATGGTCCCATCGGCCTGGGGAACGAAGGTCACCTGGCTCCTGTTGACATCTGGATGCTCCACAGTTATCCCCATGGCCCTGCATTCCGATAGATATTCACCCAGCTTCCGGTTCTTGTCTTTACCCATGACGCTGGTTAACAGTGCAGCCATGAATTCCGTGGGATAGTGCTGCTTCAGGTACGCCGTTTGATAAGCAATAAAGGCATAGGCACAGGCATGGCTCTTGTTAAAGCCGTAACCCGCGAATTTTTCAATATCGCTGTAAATCTGGCAGGCTAGCTCCTCGGAATAACCCTTGGCCACAGCTCCCTCTACAAATTTCTGCCGTTCCGCATCGATAATCTCTTGCTTCTTTTTGCCGATGGCCCGCCGCAGCAGATCTGCTTCTCCGAGGGAAAACCCGGCAAAATGGTGGGCCACCGCCATCACTTGCTCTTGGTAAGCCATGATCCCATAGGTCTCTTTTAATAGGTCTTCCAGGTCTGGGTGGGGCCAGCTCACCTCTTCCTGTCCGTTTCTCCGCCGAATCACCGTAGGAATATACTGCATCGGTCCAGGCCGGTACATGGCATTCAGAAGGGTTAAGTGCTCCAAGCTCTCCGGCTTGAAATCCTGCAAGAGCCTGCGCATCCCCTCTGATTCAAACTGAAAAATACCGCCGGTGAGGCCTGTATGAAAGATGTTGGTATATGTCGCTTCATCATCCAAGGGGATCCTGTCCATGTCCAGCTCTACGCCGTGTATTTCTTTGACCCACTCCACCGTCTCTTGGATTACCGAGAGGTTGCGCAGTGCCAAGAAATCCACCTTGAGAAACTTCATTTCCTCGAGGATACCCATTGGATATTGGGTAACAAACGGTGTTACAACTTTATCGCTGTCCGGCTGCTGCAGGGGCATATCCAATTCCAAGGGCCTCGGTGCCACAACTACTCCCGCTGCGTGGGTTGATGCATGGCGAGGAAAACCTTCAATATACCGGGCGGTGTCCAGAACCCTTCTGGCCTCTTCGTCCTGTTCGTAGGCACTTTTCAAATCCGCCGCAGTCTCTAGGGCACTGTCTAAGGACTCTCCAAAGGGAATTGCCTTGGCAAGGGCATCGGCTTTGCGCAAGGGCACTCCCAGAACCCTTGCCACATCCCGGACCGCCGCCCTAGCTTTTAGGGTACCAAAGGTAATGATCTGGGCAGTTCGGTCAGCACCGTATTTGCGGACAACGTATTCAATCACCTCATTGCGGCGGTGGTAACAAAAATCCATATCCACATCGGGCAGGGTCACCCTGGCTGGATTGAGAAAACGCTCAAATAACAGCCCGTACCGCAGAGGATCAATGTTGGTTATATATAGGCAGTAGGCCACCAGCGAACCAGCGGCACTGCCCCGCCCCGGCCCCACAGGAATATTTTGCTCCCGGGCAAAACGGACAAAATCCCATACAATTAGGAAGTAATCCGAATAACCCATCTCGCTGATGACCTTGAGCTCGTAGTCCAGGCGCTCCCGAACCTTTTGGCTGATTTCCCCAAAGCGTCGGACAGCCCCCTCATAGGCTAGAGTACGCAGGTACCCATCGGCACTCTCAAATCCCGGTGGCAGTTCAAAGCGGGGAAGATGAACTGTATCGAAGTCCAGCTGGACTTGACAGCGCTCCATGATTTCAATGGTATGGGTCAGAGCCTCTCTCTGGTCAGGAAAGACCTCCAACATCTCTTGAGGACTCTTGAGGTATGCTTGGTTCCCCTCAAAGTGAAGGCGGTTTTCGTCATTGAGCTGTTTTCCAGTCTGGATACAGACAACCACATCATGGAGAAAGGCATGCTCTGGTTCTACATAGTGATAATCATTGGTGGCGATCAAGGGTATTCCAGTATCGGCATGGAGCCGCAAAAGTCCTCGGTTGACCAACCTCTGCTCCTCCAGGCCGTGATCCTGGAGCTCCAAGAAGAAATTATCCTTCCCCAACAATTCCCAGTAATAGCCGGCTGCAGTCCGGGCGTCTTGGTATCTATCCTCCAGGAGCAGGCGACTGGTTTCCGACGCAAGACACGCGGTGCTGGCCGCAATATGTCCCTGTCCGCATTCTTCAACTAGCTCTGCCAGAAGCTGTTTATCAATTCGAGGCTTATAGTACATCTCTGAACGAGACACCAGCCGGTAGAGCATGGAAAGGCCAGTATTATCCAGGGCCCATAGTACCAGATGCCAGTTAGCATCATCTCCCTGGCTCTAGTCCTTATCAAAGCGGCTCCGGGGAGCAACATAAACCTCAACACCGGGAATGAACCGAAAATCTTTACCAGTCTCACGGGAAATCCGCTGGGCCAGCATATAACATTCCGCTGTTCCGTACATGGCTCCATGGTCAGTAACTGCAATCCCCGGCATACCGAGGGCAACAGCCCGCTGAAAAAGCTGCTTTGGCGGTGCTGCCCCATCTAGTAGAGACCAGTATGTGTGACCATGCAGATGAACAAACACCGACCATCACCTACTCTGATAGAACCAGCATGTAAGAACTTTCCTTTGTCCACGGATCGGACCTGTGGTGATCAAAAATTACCCAGCTACTGCTGTTTCCAATCACTTCTTCAATAACAACTGAGTCTCCGGTTAGTCTGCCAGGTAAAGCAGCCGCCTTCAAGAACTCCACGAATTTAGCGGAAAACTTTGCTACCCGCACACTCTGGGCCAATTCCCGCGTGGAAAAAGCTCTTGTACCTGGATGAAGGTTTTCTAAGACAGCAGGATGTTCCATAAGGCGGCGCCAGATATCTTTGTACTCCTTCCCCAGCTTGTCCGGCATCCAGGAAAGGAGAGGCCGGTGGCGCTCTGTCCTTAGATAATCGAATTTCAAAGCTTCTGCCAATAGAGGCAGCAACTCCGGATGGTACTGACGCAGATAACTATAGAGTATGTTATACAGAGCAAGCTGGCTGTGGGAAACCCTATGGATACCTTGCTGGCGAAAATAAGCAGCCAACCCCTCGAAGAAAGCGAAGGGCGATGAATAGACCCTTAGGCATAAGATCTGAAGGGTCATGCTGAAGCGGTGACTGTTATGGAAAAGCTCCAGCACATTTTCTATCTCTTTGAGCCGGACCAAATCTAGGGCGCCCATGGAGGCTGTTCTAATGATCTCATAGGGTGGATAGGGATCAAAAACAAGCCCCAGTTCTCTGCTTCTTCTGCGCAAGCCAGAGCCTTTCAGCAGTTTCAGAAACCCCAACTGAATGCGGTGACCGCCCAACCAATACACATCATCAAAGGACCGGGCAAAACTGCTATAGGTTTCTTCCGGAAGACCAGCGATTAAGTCCAAGTGTAGATGGATATTGCCTTTCTCCGCCAAGGCCTTGACGTTCTTCGCCAGCCGATCCCAGTCACTTCTCCGGGCAATCGCTTCCAATACCGCAGGAGTAGTTGATTGGATCCCGATTTCGAACTGGAACAGACCTGGCGGCACCGTTACTAGATAGTCTATGAGCTCCTTGGTGAGAATATCTGCACTGATCTCAAAATGAAATACTGTAGGAGACCTACCGGTGTCAAAGGCACTTTTCCGGCGGCTTTTATCAACGAGGAATTGGAAAATCTCTAGAGCCCGCTTGGGGTTGGCGTTAAAAGTCCTGTCAATTAACTTGACTTGAGGAATCCCAGCATCTATCAGTTTAGCAAAATCATCCTTAACTCTCTCTAGCGGAAAATTACGTACCCCCCGAGTGTTGGCAGACAAGCAGTACTGACAGTTAAAGGGACAGCCCCTAGAAGTCTCTAAGTAGACTAGTTTGTTCTTATACCTTTCCTCAATATTCTCTGGATAGGGAGAGGGGACCTGGGCAAGGTCAACGGGTTCTCCTGCAATTATTCGCTGCCCCGCTATTAATCCGTTGCTCCCTTCTTCTTTTCCTGATAAAAGGGCTGTCAACAGCTCGGCAAACCTCTTTTCACCTTCTCCTGTTATGCAGTAATCGATCTCCGGATGGGCCTCCATCAAAGCCTCGGTTTCATAGGAAACCTCAGGACCTCCTATGATCACAATTATCTCCGGCTTTGCCAGTTTCAGCCTCGAGATCACATGAAGGGTTTCACTGATATTCCAAATGTAGCAAGAGAAGCCGATAATCTCCACACCCAGGGAGAGAATTTCTCCCACTATCAATTCAACTGGCTCGTTAATGTGAAACTCCAAAATGTGAAAGATGGCAGGTACCTGCCGAGCCTCACAATACGACCGCAGATAATCTACGGCCAAGTTGGAATGAATATACTTGGCATTCAGACTAGCCAACGCCACAGGAGTTTTTTGGATCTGCTGACTTCGTTCCACAGTATCATCCTATCTTTTGGTCTCGCTTCGCTGAACACGGGTTTCGATTTGGGGGCGGTTTATGACCTTACTGTAGGGCGGTACGCTCTCAGTCAGCCACACATTACCGCCGATGACAGAACCCCGACCGATGACAGTATCGCCGCCGAGGATAGTCGCGCCAGCGTAAATGGTGACATCATCTTCAATGGTGGGGTGCCGGCGGTTGCCCCTGATGAGCTTGCCTTTATCATCCTTGGGGAAACTCAAAGCTCCCAATGTCACTCCCTGGTATATTTTGACATTATTGCCGATGACACAGGTCTCTCCAATTACCACACCGGTGCCGTGATCAATAAAAAAGCTCTCTCCGATCTGGGCTCCAGGGTGAATATCGATACCGGTACAGCTATGGGCGTGTTCACTCATGATCCGGGCGATCAGCACGAGACCCATCTTATAGAACTCGTGGGCTAAACGGTGAACTGTAATGGCATAAACACCCGGATAAGATAGGATAATCTCTTCCAAACCAGTAGCAGCCGGGTCGCCGTCGTAGGCAGCCTGCACATCCTTGAGCAACATAGCTTGAATTGCAGGCAGCCTTTGAAGATACTCCATCGCTAGCTGACAGCTGTCTTCCATGATCGGACAGGCTGCACCCTTTGCATCACAGCTCCGTGAGCAACCAGTGTGCAGAGTTCTGTGAATCTGCCCGGCCAACCGCCAGTAGATCACCCCTAGATGTTCCAGCTTGCAGGCAACATCGAGACCGTTTTGGGAGGGTTTGAAGTAACCAGGAAACAGGATGCTTCTAAGATCCTGTAAGAGGTCCAAAATGCCCTCCCTATTGGGCACTGTCCTGGAGTCGGGTTCAGCTGCATAACCCAGTGCTCCGGCGATTTCAGTCAGCTGTCTAAATACTGAACTAAATCTATTCTGCTTGGAACCGTCGTGTATCACAAAGCCCCACTCCCCTGTGGTAACTAATATTACAGCACATCTATCCCCAATATATAATACTCTAGGATCTCCTGCCAGGCCATACCCTGGCGCTTTTTGTCAACTGGCTGCTGATGGGACTAATTGAAGGGAGTAAGGGAGGGGCAAAGACAGGTAAACCCTAAGGAGGCAGTGTGAAGGGCTGTCCTCCTTAGGGTAGTGGTTCATCTAGTCCAAGGCGTAGACCATTTCTACAAATGCCCGGATTTCCAGTTTCCCCGGAGTGATGGGGGTCATGCTGCTGGCATCGCCGGCTGCCATGGTCACCATCCGCATCTCTTTACCCACTGAATACGGCTGAAACTGGGCGCTGGGATCCCGAATGATCATTACCGGACCAAGCTTTACACCAGCGGCAGCAGCCAATAGTTCTGCCTTCTGGCGGGCATTTTCCACTGCCAGCACCAAGGCTTCATTGAGCCAAGGCCGCTCATCGGCAACACTAAAGCTGACGGAATTCACATTGGTGGCTCCTGCCTTGATGGCAGTGTCGATGGCCTCGCCAACCATGGACAGGTCGTCAAGGGTCACCGATACTGTGTTGCTGACCCGATATCCAGTCAGTTGATTCCCCTTCTCCTGATCATAGCGGTAAACGGGATATACATTGAAATAGCTGGTCTCTATGGCATCATCCTTGATGCCCAATTCTCCTAGGGCGGCTAGAATATTACGCATAGTGTTGGCATTCTTTATCTGGGCTTCCTCCGCCGATGGAGCCTCAGTTGTAACACCGAGGCTGATATAGGCCCGGTCAGGTTCTACCTGCACAACCCCTTCGCCCTGAACATAGATCTGCCGAATCTCTTGGGCTAGACCAGCCTGGGCTAGGATGAGCAGGGTCAAGGCCAATATCCCAATTGTCAGTCTTCGATGCTTCAAAGTCGCTTCCCCCTTATCATTGGGATCCGTGCTGGTTTACTTACCTGTTCCACACAGGCATTCTACATCCCTGCTCACAGCATCAGCCACAAAAAACCAGCTGAGTAAGCCTACTCCCACGGCCCCTCCAGTACTGCTACCAAAAGATCAACACAAGACTCCACATCACCCAAATCCACCATCTCCCCCGGTGTGTGTATATACCGACAGGGAACTGAAACGGCACCCGTTGGTACACCACTGCGGGTAAGGTGAATGGAGCCCGCATCTGTACCTCCCCAGTCTAGGACCTCCATTTGATACGCTATCCCCTTCGCCTTAGCTGTATTGACCAAGAGATCCTTAACCGCGGGATGGCTGATAACAGATCTATCCTTGACTTTGATGGCGGCCCCCTTGCCTAAACTTACGGCCATGCGTTCAGCTTCCGGCGTATCACCAGTGGCGGTGACATCCACTGCAATACCGTAGTCCGGATCCACAGAGTATGCAGCTGTTCTGGCTCCCCTTAGCCCTACCTCTTCCTGGGTTGTAAAGACAAAGTAGACTTCATGGGGAGAGTCTTGCAGCCGTCGGGCCGTTTCCATGAGCACCGCGCAGCCGATACGGTCATCTAATGCCTTGCCGATTATCTGCTGCCCTTGGCTAATGCACTCCCGCTGAATCACCGCTGAATCACCGATCTTGACCTTGGCCATGGCTTCTTCCCGGGAGCTGGCTCCGATATCGATATACATCTTATTGAGCTTGAGGTCTTTCATGTCATCCAACTTCTCGAAGCCAAACACTCCTATGGTACCGTCGGCGAATTCTGCCCGTTGGCCGATCAAGGTGAAAGGCGAGATCCCGCCGATATTGGAAAACCGCAAAAATCCCCGTTCATCGATATCTGTAATCATGACCCCGATCTCGTCCATATGGGCAGCCAGCATGATTTTTCTAGCGCCTGCTGGACCCCGTTTAACGGCCACCACGCTGCCCATAGTATCTTGATAGACATCATCAACTAGAGGCTTCATGATATCCTGTATATATGCCGCTACTTTTTCTTCCCTGCCTGCAGGGCCGTAGAGCTCAGCTAGATGCTAAATCATCTCTTGCATGTTCAGCACTCCCTCCGTAGGAATCCTTTGACCAGACGAACAGTCTTCTCTATATCACCGAGGCTTGCCACAGATGCCGGTGAATGGATATAACGGCACGGTACCGAGATGCCTGCCACTGGGATACCGCCCTTGGTGAGCTGAATCTTCCCGGCATCGGTCCCACCGATGGTAGCCCGCCTGTACTGGATGGATATGTCATCCTCACGGGCCACCTGGTGCAGTCTCTCAACCAGGAGTTTTGCCGGAATCGATGTACGGTCCATGATTGTCAAGGCCGGCCCTTTGCCCACACACGTGGATTGGCCGTGCTCCGGTACGTCAGGAACATCTGAGGCCGTGGTGCCTTCAATCACTAGGGCCAAATCTGGATCTGATGAATAAGCTGCGGGACCCGCACCCCTGAGGCCCACCTCCTCCTGCACTGTAAAAGCACAGACCAAGTTACAATCATACTCGTCCTTCAGCAGTTCCAGGAGCACATAACACCCTACCCGATCATCAAAGGCCTTTCCCATGACTATGTCATCGGATAGGTTCCGAAAGGAAGTGGCGAAAACCGCGGCCGTCCCCAGCGGAACCAGCTTTTCGGCTTCCGCCTTGTCCTTGGCACCTATATCAATATAAAGCTCCTGCCACTGAAAGGGAGTATTGCGTTCATTTCTCTTCTGCAGATGGATGGGTTTTGAGCCGATGACTCCGGGGATCTTGTCTGGACCCACCAGGACCTGCTTGGCCACCAGCACCCGACGATCAATTCCCCCAACTGGCTTAAAGCGCAAAAGACCCGAATCCTCGATCCCGACCACCATCAATCCTATTTCATCCATGTGGGCTGCCACCATGGCTGTAGTGCGGCCCTGCCTGCCTGGCTTGTAGGCAATTACGCTGCCCAGAGCATCGGTCCTATAGGTAACTCCCAGCTCATCCAGCTCGGCTTTGATCAGATTCCTGACCTCATTCTCTTGACCGGAAACACCTGCTGCTTCGCTTAGTCTCGCTAAAAGCATGTTAATCCCTCCACGAACTCGGAATCAACGGTACAGATAAACAAGGCCAGCAACCGGGCGGCTGCTTCCAGATCTGACCAATCCAAGGTCTCTACCGCTGTATGCATATAGCGAAGCGGCAGGGAAATCAAAGCAGTTGGAATTCCTTGTTGAGTTATCTGTATCGCATAGGCGTCGGTGCCCGCGGGCGAAGTAGAAGGCTCGACGTTGTAGGGAATGGACCATTTCTTAGCCAGCTCCACTAGGCGCTGGTAAATCTTGGGATGAACCTGAGGACCATAGGCTATACCGGGCCCTTTGCCCAAGGGCAAGGTATCATAGGCTGGCACCCCAGGCATATCTCCATGGCCCACATCGATGGCAATACCGATATCCGGCACGATTCCATAGGTGCTGACAGTAGCTCCCCGCAGCCCCACTTCCTCCTGCACAGTTGCTACAACGTAAACATCGGCACTGTGGGAAAGCTTAGCCAGAAGCTCTAGGCAAAGGTACATTACTACCACCCCGGCGCGGTCATCAAGGGCTTTGCCAGCGCAGCGGTCATTTAGCAAATCCACAGGCTGCCGGGCTATAGTAGCCATATCGCCGATGGCCACTAGCTCTTTCACCGTCTCATCATCGAGACCCACATCGATAAATAAATCCTTCATCTTCACAGTCTTGTCCTGTTCATCAGGCTCTTGGATGTGAGGGGGCTTTGCACCGATGACTCCTGCCAGATCCCTCTTGCCGTGCACGATGACCTGCTGAGCCAATAGCACCCGGTCATCGATCCCGCCTACATTGGAAAAACGCAAGAAGCCGCCCGCCTCATACCCGGTAATCACCAGGCCGATTTCGTCCATGTGAGCGGCCAGCATGACCCTCGTTCTCGGTTCAGGACCGCTTCCCCGTCTCACCATCACCAAGTTGCCCAACTTATCTTCCTTGATCTCATTGACCAGGGGCGCAAAACTCTGGGTGAGTAAAGGCACCAAATCCGACTCATAGCCGGATACGCCCTTCCCTCCAGAAAGCGCCCGCAAGAGGTCCTTTCCTGTCATCTATTCCTTCCTCCCTATCAGCACTGTAACGGGCACCATCAAGTGTTAGTATTACGTCCATCCCTTGTACAATTGTACACGGAGGATATCTATTCCTTTCCTGCTGCGGTTATTCTTTCATCCCGCTGCCGGTCGGTCCGGGAAAACGCAATTGACCTATCAAATGCCGTATAGTAGGATAAGAGAGGATTTGCCCGGTGCCTTTAAATCCAATATAGGGAAAACGCAGACGAAAGAGTGATAAAATGGTCAATCAAGCATCCCACCTGAGACCAGACGTATGGGTACTGTGCGATTTTGACGGGACTGCCTCTGTCAAGGATGTGCAGAACATGCTCCTGGATCATTTCCTCGGGACGAGCTGGCAGGAAGTGGTAAACACCGCATTGGCCGAGGGACTAAAAAGCACCACCTATATGCCTCTCTTGTACAAAAACTGGCCTGCATCCAGAGAAGAAATGATCCAGATAATTGATGAGAAAGCTGCCCTTGACCCTCAATTCCCCAGGTTTGTAGCGTACTGCCGGGAGAACGGCTACCATTTGGAGATAGTCAGCGACGGCCTGGACATCTATATAGAACATCTTTTGACTAAACACAAGCTCGAGGATATTCCGTACACATCCAACCGGATAGTATTCGAAGACGGCAAGGCTCAAATTGAGTCGCCATTCCGCAGCGAGTCCTGCGGACTCTGCGGCAACTGCAAGAAACAGCGGGTATTGGCGGCAAGAAGGGCCCAGGCCGGCTGTGTGGTGTATATAGGTGACGGTATCTCCGATGAATGCCCGGCGGGTTACAGCGATATCCTTTTTGCCAAAGGCAATCTCTTAGCCTACTGCCGGGAAAACGACATAGAAGCCATACCCTTTCGGAACTTTGCAGATGTCCTGGCGCTCTTTCCTGAGGCTGTAGCTGGATGGCTGCGGTCATTGACCATCCAGGGAAGTCAGAAATAGCAGGAGACCGGCACTTCACCCTGCACCGGTCTTCCCATGGAAGAGTCTTTACAACTTCAATCAGCGTAAGCTCTAAATCGGCGTAAGTTAGCCTCTTTCCTTGGCGACCTTTTCTCCATAGCCGCTGTTGCGATAGGCCTCCAAGGGATTTACGGGAACTCCCATTTCCTCCCTTACGCTGGCCAAAAGCGGCGTGACATCCCGATCATAGGCTGTCCTGAGAATCATTTCTGCACCGACAATGTCTCCGCTCTGCTGGGCACTGCGCAAAGCATCCCGATCCACTAGCAGAGCCTTTGCGTATGCCATTTGGATCTGCTCAACCGATTGGATCATCGCGGCAACCTTGGGCTTCACATTGTGGCTCTGATCGATCATGTACGCCACATCCAACTCATCACCGCAATCCTCTTCGCCTTTGACCAGTTCGTGATAGATTAAGAACAGCTCATAGGGGTTGATGGAACCGGTGGTCAGATCATCATCGGCATACTTCTTGGAGTTAAAATGGAAACCTCCTAATTTACCTTCATCGATGAGAATCGCCACAATATGCTCAATATTGGTCCCCAGGGGATGATGCCCTAAATCCACCAGAGTCTGGGCCTTGGGCCCCAACTTCTTGGCTATCAAAGTAGCCATTCCCCAATCAGGCAGGTCTGTGTGGTAGAAAGCCGGTTCAAAGAACTTGTACTCAATCAGGATGCGCTGGTCATCAGCTAATGCGTCATAGACCACTTGGAGAGAATCTTCCAGGCGGCGTTTCCGCTCCCGGAAATCGTCCTGACCCGGATAATTGGTGCCGTCGGCAAGCCAGAGGCTCAAGACTTTAGAACCCGTTATATTCATAATCTCCACGCATTCTAATATATGGTCGATGGCTTTTTTGCGCACAGCGGAATCAGGGTGACATACACTGCCTAATTTATACTCCTCGTCTTGAAACAGGTTGGGATTGATAGCTCCAATGGTTAAACCAAGCTCCCGGGCATAATCCACTACCTTCTGGTAATCATCTACTTTATCCCAAGGTATGTGCAGAGCTACCTTTGTGGTAATCCCCGTCATCTTATGCACCATCGCCGCATCTTCCAGTTTCTCAAATACTGTACGGGCAGCTCCTGGTTGATGGAAGACTTTGAAGCGGGTACCGCTGTCGGCATATCCCCACGATGGCGTCTCGATCTCCTGCTCCATAAGCTTCTTCCTGACCTTCTCTAGGTCCACTCCATCGGGAAGGCTGTTCTTGAACCGCTCGTAGGCTTTGTCCACTGGGCTGACTCTCCTTTCATCGGGCAAATCTCGGATACACTTAGATCCTACCCAGTATTTCCCGATGAAGAGAATCCTTTCCTGCCACAATTCAGACTGCATTTTTATTCCACCAATACTTCGCCGGTTCTGGCATCACGCTTCTCGCAATTTGCGCCACCGCTCCCACCATTTCCCGAAACTGTTTGGGCGTGAGGGACTGGGCTCCATCGGAAAGAGCCGCATCGGGATTTGGGTGCACCTCTACCATAAGACCTTGGGCACCGGCGGCCACAGCAGCACATCCCGCAGGCACCACCAGGTCTCTTCTGCCTGTGGCATGGCTTGGATCAGCCACTACCGGCAGGTGGCTGAGCTGGCGAACCAAGGCGATGGCACCCACATCCAAGGTATTCCGAGTAGCTGTCTCAAAGGTGCGGATACCTCTCTCGCAGAGAATAACTTGGTAGTTGCCCTCCGACATAATGTATTCCGCTGCCATCAACCACTCTTCGATGGTGGCCGAAAGACCCCGCTTGAGCAAGACCGGTTTGCGGGTCTGTCCCACCCGCCGCAGCAAAGCAAAGTTCTGCATATTTCTAGCCCCGATCTGGAGGATATCCACGTATTGGGAGACCAGCTCGACATCCGAGGGGTTAACCACTTCAGAAATGGTCGGTAGGTCAACAGCCTCCCCTGCCTCAGCAAGATATTGTAAACCCGTCTCGCCTAAACCTTGAAAGCTGTAAGGAGACGTTCTTGGCTTGAAGGCCCCGCCCCTGAGGATAGAAGCCCCGGCTTCCTTCACCGCATAGGCTGTCTCCAGGATCTGCTCTCGGCTTTCCACAGCGCATGGCCCCGCCATGTAAACCGGCTCACTGCCGCCGATCACCACATCCCTTACCTGGATCAGTGTGTCTTCGGCCTTGGCATCCCGGCTAGCCAATTTGTACGGGGCCATGATGGGCACCGCTTTTTCTACTCCCGGCATGCTCTCAAAAACCCGCGGCTCAAGTCCCCGTTTATCTCCTACTAGACCAATGACCGTTCTTGCCACGCCCACAATCACGTGGGGCTCCAGCCCGTATCCCTTGATTCTATCGACGATATCCTGCAATTGCTTCTCCGTTGCTCCTTTTTGTAAGACAATGATCACACCTAACCCTCCCTATTATCCAATAAGAAAACCCCTCATCCAAAGGGACGAGGGGTTGCCCGCGGTACCACCCTATTTGCGTGATTATACACCACGCCTCTCTGCCGGACACCTTTATCCTAAGGAGCGATCTTCACCCCTAAGGACAGTCGAGGTCCGCTTCCTTGTAACGGTGGAAGCTTCCGTTACTGCCTACTGGAAGTTCAGCAGTACAGCTCAAGGGAGAACTTCATCTCTGCCGCCCGTACCGGCTCGCACCTAATCCGGCTCTCTGCACCGTGCTCTGCAGGACTACTTTTCCCCTTCATCGCTTTTACTCAGCACTCTACATATGTTATGCATCATTGTACAGTGAGAGGAAGGAGAAGTCAATAGCAATTATTCTCGCTTGATCAAATCCTCTCGGCGCCTGATAGGTTCTGTCGTATCAGTATGCCCCAAGGCTGCCTCCTCCACCTTTCCCTCAACCAGAAACTGCACTGCCTCAATGCCAGGCAGCTCTGTAAGGGAATTAACCACGGAAAACAGGGTAAAGGTATCTCCTGTTGAACCGCCCCAGTGCTCCGTTTGAAACTCCCGGGAGAAGTCTACATAGGCCACTCCATCCTCTATCCATACCCTGCGCAGGCGGACATTAGGTGGCATGGTCCTCACAAGGTCATCGCTTTCCGGCCCCCGGATCAGCTCCCCAATTACCACCGCAGCCTTGTCGGCAGACGGGTCCTTCAGGGTACGCTGCTCAGGGCGAAGGTACATGGCCTCCCCATCACTGAAATAAAGGGTTATGGAAGCCCGCTGTTCCTGCTCCTTGGGTGTTTCCTCGACTATAACGGGGGGACGCTGTTGCGGCACTCCCCTAGGCGCGGCCTTTTCCTGGGCCTGCTCCTTTAGCGGGGGTGAAATCAGCCCCGAGAACCATCCACCAGCAATACCCAAACCAATTCCTAGTAAGAAAAAGATGAGAAAAACCCCCGCTGCTTTCTGTTCCATACCCCGGCAGCCTCCCTGCCTGGGGGTTCTTTTCCCCCAGGCATGTTACGATTGATGCAAAATCTGTCCTACTACTATATTAGCAGCATATCGCTAGAAGAACCTTTCTTAGAAAGCAACACTTTCACCAGGAGGGCTGCTTCTTTAGTAGCTTAACCTATCTATCGCTGCAGCACTTTCGGCGCGCTTGGCAAGAGGGTGCTCCCGGTACATATGGGAAATAGATGGGCACCTGCCGGCGGGATGATTCATACATTGCCAGCACTATATCCACCGCTGTCTTGCCTTCCCGACCGCAGATTTTCGGCTTCCGGCCTTCGAGAATTGCCCGGTAGTGATCCTGTATCTGCCGCTTGTGGCTGAAGCCCCAGTACCTCAGACCGGAAGTCTCATCAGCCTGCTGTTCTACAGTCATGGTCTTGTTGCCCACGGTAATGATGGCTCTGTCCCCGATAATATGCGCTATACCCTTTTCGCCATGGAGCTCCAGGAAGATGGGGGCATCGTAGGAATAGTTGCAGGTAGCATATACACAGCCTATTGCCCCGTTCTTAAAAGCAATGTAAGCTTCAGCAACATCATCTACATCTATCTTCTCATGGGCCCTTGTATCGTAGCGGGCTTCGAGATAGTCGATCTCGCCCACAAACCACTGCATCAGGTCTAGAGTATGTATCGCCTGATCGATAAGGACTCCACCGCCTTCTTTATCCCAAGTTCCCTTCCAATCGCTCTCGGAATAATACTCATCGGTGCGGCGCCAGGTAATAACAGCTCTCGTACCGAGAATAGCACCCAGCTTACCCTCTTCAACAGTCTTCTTTACTGCCTGGGAGGCATCATTGAATCGGTTCTGGAAGATCACACCGAGGGTACGTCCGCACTCATCCGCGGTCTTAATCATGGCCTCCATATCTTCCACAGTAATGGCCATGGGCTTTTCGGTTAAGACATCCTTACCTGCCTTGAGGGCAGCAATGGCGATTTCTGCATGGACATAGTGGGGAGTGGCGATCTGAACAGCGTCGATATCGTCTAGTGCCAGTACATCCCGGTAATCGGTGTAGGCTTTGGCTCCGTAGTGTTCAGCGAAAGCTTGGGCACGATCAGGCTTGATATCCACAACAGCCGCCAGTTCGGTCTCCTCCAGTTGGGTCAAGGCATCGGCATGGACTCTAGCGACTCTGCCGCAGCCAACTAAAGCTACTCTTATCTTCTTCACAGTAATCCCTCCTGCGTCATTTTCCCAATTTCATGGACAGATTTAGGCAGACTGCTTGCCAAATCACTCTAAAGAGGGGCACGGAAACCGACACCCCTCACTAGTAATTATACACCACCCAAGATCTTCCTGCCCTATTGCTGCAGCAACCACCAAGGCAGTGCTATTCTGACCAGTGGGTTTCTTGGAGAGAATTCGCCAGAACCCAGACGATCAATGACAAGTACTGCAAGAACCGCCGCTGCAGGATGCGCATCCACTTGTGGCGGCGCTGGAACCACCTGAGCTCCTAAAGCCAAAGGAGGAAATCAAACGCTCTACCTCCTGGCTGGCACAGCTGGGGCACGGGACTTTGGCGTCCCCTTGAACCAATTCCTCAAACCTTTCTCCACATTGCTTGCAACGGAATTCCCGCAAGGGCATAGTATCCATTCCTCCTGCCAGTGTTCTTTCTTCAATTGTATCACATAGTCCAGCAAGTGACACAGGATCGCTGACCGAGCCCCTAAACTAAAACATCCTAGGAGAGGCTCTAAGCCAGCATAATGATCGAGTAGGGCAGCGCTAGCTGATCATTTCTAGCGCTGTCCCTCTCACAGAACCGTGCGTACGGGCCTCGTACACGGCTCCTGGTAAACCTCAGTCAAGTCGTTTCGTAGTATTGATGCAAGATG
>JAAZHE010000183.1 GCA_012510855.1 Bacillota bacterium
CTTCCCCCTCCAACTCAAAAATCAAGCCCAACCGTCCACATCGACCCCGATGACTTCTATCTCCAGCCGGGGCTTCTGCAGCAGGTAGATGTCCACCTTCCCAGGGTGGTACCTGATCTCGGGAGGCTGCGGCTGTACTTCAATACTTACTCCTCCGGGGTGGTAGTGGTAGTACAACTCTCCCCCCACCATCTCTATCTTGGGCCTAGCCTTGGGAGCTGCCGTCACATTCAGCTCCTTTTGCTGGTTGAAGTTCTCCCGGAGAATGTCTATCAGGGGATGACCGCCCCGCTCAATCCGGCTCAGCCGGTCTCCCTCTTGCACAACCCTCACCAGTCCCCGATAGTAGGTCCGCCAAGCATCTTGAGTGGCTTTCTGGGCTGCTTGATCCGGCTTTCTCATCCCCAGATCGCCAAAGGCCTCCTTGAGGTCGATTTTCACCGCAGGAGGCACCCTCTTGAGCTCAATTTGGCCCAGCTCCTGCTGGATTTCCATTGCTGCCCTTTGGCAGCTGATCTCTAGCTGTGACGGCACATGGTTGATGCCAATGCGGCCAAAGTACTGATTGATCTTTAGCTGCAGCATGGCGGTTCTCCTCTACGTCACGGCATTACCTTAGGAAATCCATGAGCGTCGGCTGTATAATCCGGGCAGTGGTGTCTAGTGCCAGCCGGTAAGCATTTTCCTGCATTTTGAAGTGCATGATGGCTTCGGCAACATCAATATCCTCGGTTTTGGAAATCAGAGTCTGCAGATTAAGATCCAGCCCTTCTAAGCGGCTCTTGGTTGTCTCCAGTCTCTTGGTCTTGGCTCCCACCTCCGCTTGATAGCGCAGCACCTCAGAAATGACCTTATCCAGCTTGCCAAGGGTCGTAGAAGAGATATCTTGGTTTTTCCCGGGAGCCAAATTACTCCTCAGCTCAATTAGCACCTGAAAGACTCCGTCATCTCCGTCAAACACCACTGAGCCCGGCAGGCTAATCTCCAGCTGGGAACCGGGACCCACTTCAATGGTTATGCCCTTGTTGCTTTCATAGTTAGTAACCACTGTAAAGTAACCGTCACCATCAACTTCCGTGGAGTACGGCGGCTCTGACGTTTCCTGTCCCCCGAAAATGTAGGTTCCAGCGTAGGTGGAGTTGGCAACCTGGACAGCATGATCGATTAGCTCATTGATTTCCTGTGCCAACGCATAGAGAGAATCCGCCGGCAGTGTGTCGTTGGCGCCATAGACCGCAAGCTCCCTTGCCCGCTGCAGGATCGCGGTTAAGTCGGTAAAGGCGCCGTCAATGGCGGTCAGCATGCCGATACCGTAATCGTTGTTGGCAACATACTGCCTGGTCTCCTCTAGCCCCTTATACATCCGCATGACATTGCCTGTACCGATGGGATCATCGGAGGGAAACAGGATTCTCTTGCCCGCCGCCAGCCGACCGCTGAGGTGCTGCAGCCGCTCCAGCCCCCGATTGAGGTTGGATAAAGAGTTGGTGACCAGCATCTTATTTGTTACCCGCATAATAGATTACCTCCCAACTAGCCCCATCCGCTCAATGACTGTCACTAGAGTTTCATCAAGAGCCGTAATGAGACGTGCTGCAGCATTGTAGGCATGCTGAAAGCGAATTAAGTTCCCCATCTCCTCATCAAGGGAAACCCCCGAAACCGATTCCTGGCGGTTCTGGAGATGCTCCAATAACACGGTCTGGTTTGCCACCATCCGCTGAGACTCCTGGGAATCGACACCCAGGCTGGCAATTAGGGAAGAGAAAAAGTCGGGTATGCTGCTCTTCAAAAGGTCGACACGGCCTTCCTGCAGGAGTTTTGCGATCCTGAGAGCATTGTCGCCATTTCCGGGGATCTTATCACCGGCTCCTTCTAAATAACCGGCGGCGATGTACTTGAGACCATCTTCTGCCAAAATTTCCTTAGCCAAGGTAATATCCTGGGCGTACTTGCCGGTCTGCAGAGTGTTTTCTGCAAAACCGAAGAAGTCCACACCCTCTGGGAACCTGTCGCCGTCATTATCGGCAGTGGGATTGTACCCGTACCCCTCTTTATGCAAGGCATTTACTTCTTCAATTAATGCCTTGGCAAACCGGTTGAGCTCTGCGATATACCCGTTCAGGAGGATGTTATCCCTAAGCTCAAACAATCCCCGAAGCTCCCCGCCGTTGAAAGTAGCCGCAACTCCCGTGGCTTCCCAGACTACTTTGTACCCGTTGGGCTCCTCCTTTAACGCCAGCTTAGAAGCATGGGAACCCTGCACCAGCGAGCTTCCTGAGATACTAATATGCATCTGCAGCTTGCTATCCGTTGCTACCTGGATGTTGGTTATCTGAGCCAGCTCCCTCACCAGCTTGTCCCGGGCATCAAGGAGGTCATTGGGGCGGTCCCCGGAGACGCTGACAGCCACGATCTGCTTGTTCAAGTCAGCGATCTGCTGGGCCAAGTAGTTGATCCGATTGACCTTGACTCCAATGGCATAGTCAACTTCCTCCCGATAGCGGTGCAGCTGTGTGTAAGTATGGCGAATGGCATCGGCCAGCAGTGCTCCGGTCTGGCGGACCACCGCCCTGGCGGCTAGATCCGAGGGAGTGAGGCTCAACTGCTGCCAGGCTTTCCAAAAATCGGTCAGCATAGTGCTGATGCCGGTATCCGAGGGCTCGTTGAAGATCATCTCGATCTGCTCATAGCCGTCCATCAAGACCTGCCAATAGCCGGTGGTCTGGCTTTCAGGCGCAGCTGCATCTCGATGAAATCATCCCGCATCCGCACGATTTCGGCCACCTGCACACCGGTACCCATCTGCCCCGGCGACAGGGGCTTGTTGAAAGCCGGTACCGTATAGGGATTACTGGGAACTAGATTAACCCTTTGCCGGGAGTAACCGTCTGTATTGGCATTGGCAATATTATGGCCGGTGACATTGAGCCCCATCTGGTGGGCTTGCAGAGCCCTTAGGCCCATCTGCAGTCCTGCAAAAGTGCTTCGCATAACTCTCTCCCCCTAAGCCCTGGCATCCAGCCGACCTTGCTGGTAAGTGGGCCGGTCCTTTTTCCCCGGCTCTCCGTATGTGGTCTGGCCTGTATCTCCCGTGAGGAGGCTCAAACAGTAGTTGGTCAGAGTCAGTGAATGACGCAAAAGAGAGGCATTGAGCAAGTTAATCTCCTGAAGGCGTAAGGTGACCTCCCGGAGCTTATTACCCTGGTCAAGGAGGCGTAGTCTATCATCCTCCGGCAGGAAACCTACCAGTTCCTGCAAAGTCAGGGAAGCGCCGTCTTCCTTGGCAAAGCCGGCACCTGCAAGCTCCTTCTCTATACCCGCCATATGCCCAAGCCGCTTAGCTTCCCAGGCCGTCAGCTCCTGTAAAAGGTCAGCCTCTCTGGCTGCAGCTTCCTCTATAGCCGAAAGATCATCATCCAAGAGAGCTTGCTGCTTGCTCTCTGCCGCGGCTAGCAGTGCCGTCACCGCATCGGTCTCTGCGGACAAAATGCTGAGTAGTCTCTCAATTAGGTTAGGAGACAGCGCTCCCGCACCTACCCTGGTACGTACCTGGTCCCTAGTTTCCTGCCCCATGGGAACTCCTCCCCTCAGCCTTTCAAGGAATCATCCCTGAAAATCTGCTCCAGCATCTTCTCAGCCACCTTCCGGGCAGGCACCTGGTAGGTCCCCTGACGAACAGCAGCCCGCAGCTCGGCTACCTTCTGCTCTCTAATATCGGGGACAGCCTTGAGCTGACTCAAAATACCCTGGATCTCCTGGCTCTCCTCGGAGATGGTCACCCTGTCCATGGGTGCTCCGCCGCCTTCTCTGCCGCCCCGCCGGGGTGCTGTCTGCTTCTGCTCCCGGTATAGGCTTTCTACCAGTTTCATTTGCTGGGGATTGATTTTCATAATTACAGCACCCGGAAGCCCTCCGGGCGCTTACTCACCTCCGGCCCTGCTAACCTCAAAGCTGAACTCCTATTAATCCTATCGGCAGTAACCCCTCGACCCTTTAGTTAATACCCCCGCCTGCGGCGGATGGCATCTGCCATATGAAATCCTGCCTTTTCTTCTTTCTTGGCATCCCTCGATTTGGGTTTGCTCTCAGACAAAATCTTTCTGGCATCGCTTTCGATGCGGGCAGCACATTCAATGCAAAATCGGCCGCTCTTGATGGGCTTCCCGCAGCTCTCGCAGGAAAGGCCCAGGTCAACCACGGAGGCTATATCCAGCTGTCCGCTTTTTACCCACTCAAAAATCTGCTTCCGCTCTACTCCCGTGGCCTTGGTGATCTCAATTACAGTGGCTGTAGAATGCTCCTTGAGATACTCCTTCACCTTATTGAACTGCTCCTGGTCCTCCCGATCACAGTCGACACAGAGCTTCATTGATGAACTCACTGCAGTAAACAACTTGCCGCACCTGGCACAATTCCGCAAAGCCATCCCTGCCGTCCTCCCTTCTGGGCACCCGCCGCTCTTAGCTCAAAGTTCAAAACCCACCAAATCGTAATCATCTACCGCGATGGAAAGGGTCAATCCATAGACCGCCTTGGCCCCGGCCTGGAGCAAAGTCCTGGCCAGTTCATCGAGGGTCGCCCCCGTAGTATAGATATCGTCAACAACGCACAATACCTTACCAACAACCTGTCCCGGCCGGGGAACGTAAAAAGCACCCCTGAGGTTTGCCCGCCGCTCCAAAGGAGTGAGGCTGCTGGAGGCTTGGGTTACCTCCCGGCGAACCACAACGCCGGGCTTTAGAGCAGGAACTTGAACACAGTCTTGCATCCCCCGGATTAAGAGCTCTGCCTGGTTGTATCCCCGCTGGCGGAGCCGCTGGGGGTGAAGGGGTACCGCCAAGAGATGGGCACTTGGTGGAATCCATCCCCGGGCCTTGGCCACCAGTGCCATGACCTGCCCCAAGCCGATACCCAGCTGCCGATTGTACCGATATTTAACTTCATAGATCTGCTCTTTAAGGATTCCGCTGTAGATTCCAACAGCTCGATTGCTGACAAAGAAGTGTCTGATGCTGCGGCAGTCAAAGCAGAGCGGCTCTTTGCCAGCCGCCACGGGGCGGCCGCACTGCCGGCAGTAGCTTTCCCCCACCAGGGGCAGCTTTTCAAGGCACCGCTGACAAAGCTCGATCCGGGTTCTCAACACCAGCTTCCGCCCGCACACCCGGCAAAGGGGAGGTGGAGGAAAGAGCATGTCCAAGCCTGCCTGCCATATATTGTTTAGATACTTACCTAATAGGAACCTCTTTTCCTGAGAATGTTTCTTGTAAACCAAGAAAAAAGCACCTCCACCCTCTCCAGGATGGCCGGTGCTCAATTCTACTGGAAGGATTACCCGCCTAACCGGCAAATCCCTGCTCCTGTTCTTCCTTATGAGCCTCTGGTGGTGTTTCCTCCAAGGAGCCGCCCTCCGGCACCTTTAGGATGAGCTTATCTCCCTCCACCTCCAGCTGCAGCCGGTTGCCGATTCCCAAAGCTTCCCTAAGGTCCGGCGGAATCTGAAGGCGCCCTGCAGAATCCAGCATCACGTACTCATCGTGGGATTCTTCATGTTTCTCGATCTCCTCTCCTTGGGTCAAGGGCCGGCGCCGCACCGTCTCCACACTGATTTTCCCGTCCCGGATTTCCACAAAGCGGTCCACTGCATAGGCCATGGCCCGGTCATGGGTCACGATTACCACAGTCACGCCA
>JAAZHE010000184.1 GCA_012510855.1 Bacillota bacterium
CCTTGAAAAGGGACTGGGTTCTGATTCCGATTTAACTACCCGTCGGCCTAATCCTCTTTCGCTACGCTCCTATAAGCAACGTATGAATAGACCGCGGGTACCAAGGTGACTACAAATATGACCGCCATCATTACACCGAAGTTGTACGGGGCAGGCAGCCAGGTGGCAAGTAGAGCGATAAGCCCCCCGGCAACCCAGAATGGTCCAGCCAAGCGGTGGGTCTTGCGCCAGACCTCTTCATTGGCCAAAGTCCAGGGCGTTCTTATGCCCACAAAATAGTTGTGCTTGAACCTACCGATTTGATTGCCGATGAGGATAAACATCAGCGAGACAGCCGGCTGAACCACCTTGCCGGCATCAATTCTATACCCCAGACCTGCCATCAGTACTATACCGTGGACCAAAGCTAGGATGCCGATGGTAGTCCATCTGACTATATCATAGCCCCCGCTGAAGCGAGGATAGTTGGCCTTCTTGGGATCGAGGGACGGCATCACAAGCATCATCAAGTACATACCCAAAGCAAGCAAGGGCAGGCCAAAGGCGCCAAAAAATCTGCTGCTGTACCCATCGATTTCCCCTCGAATATTCCAGTGGCTGGGCACCCGTTCCGGCAGCCGAGGGTAGAAATAGGCACCGAGAAGGAAAAGTAGTGCGAGTACGGCAAGCAGCGGCCAATCCCGCTTGAGCTGTTCCCGGGACAAGGTTGGTATGCGGTTAGTCATCGGCACTTCCTCCTTCCCCTGCGTTTTTTCTGCCTTCATCGGCAGTATACTCCATCAGCCACCGGATAATGTCCTGAAACACCGTGGACTCCAAGGAATACACAATATGCTGTCCCTTTCGCTCATCACTTACCAGTCCGGCCTGTTTCAAGATGGACAAGTGATGGGACAGGCTGGGCTTAGAAATCCCAAAATGTTCAGCTAGCTCCCCCGCCGTCAAATCCCGTTCCTTGAGGAGTTTGAGGATCTTGCGGCGGTTGGGATCTGAAAGGGCTTTAAAGGTTAACCCGATTGATGACAGCCGGACCACCCCCTGGGCTTAGATATTTTGGTAAGCATCTAATTGCATTTCCATCATATCTTTTTGCCTGGTCTGCCGTCAACGGGAAAAATACCCTGCCTACCCACACCTGGAATAACACTACTCATCCAGCAGCATCCGGCCGTCTCGGTAGATCAGTCTGCCGTCTGCGTAGATCTCGCCGCCATCCCGCATATCGCAGAGCATATCCCAGTGGATGCCGGACTTATTCTGCCCACCGGTTTCAAAATACGAGTTGCCCAGGGCTAGGTGGATGGTGCCGCCGATCTTTTCATCAAAGAGCATATTGCGGGTGAACTTGGTGATACCCGGATTAGTGCCGATGGCAAACTCTCCCACCCGCCGAGCACCGTCATCTGTATCCAGCAGAGAAAGGAGCAGTTCTTCACCTCTTGCAGCTGAGGCCTCAACCACCCGGCCTTCCCGGAAGGTCAGGCGGATATCCTCGACTTCTTTGCCGGAATAAATACCGGGGAATGAAAACCTGATATAGCCTTCCACCGAATCCTCGATGGGCGAAGTAAACACCTCACCATCGGGGAAATTCATCTTGCCATCACAGTTTTCCCAAGTTCGTCCTTTGACCCTCAGCCGCAGGTCGGTGTCCTTGGCCTTTACTTCTATTACGTCAACCCCATTGAGGAACTCCACGTACCTTTGCTGTCGCTGGTGAATTTCCCTCCAGGCTTTGATAGGGTCAGGGCTGGTCAATAGACAGGCTTCCACAACAAACTCAGCGTATTCATCTAGGCTCATAGCCGCTTCCTGGGCCAAAGCTTGAGTGGGAAATGGGGCTACACACCAGCGTATTTCCCCCCGGGCAGCCCTTTCCATAAACCGCTGGTTCAAAGGAGCAGCAGCCCGCCGCCTCAGGGCAATCTTAGAGGAGGGCACGTTGGTCAGCGCTTTGGTGTTATAGTCGGCGAGGATGGATAAATACGCATCATACTCAAGCAGCATTTTCTCTTTGAGGGGTGAGACATACTGCAGCTGTTCATCAGTCGCAGTATCGTAGAAGATGCGGCTCAAACCCTCCGGCTCTATCTGAACCTCCGGATGGGCTCCCCGCTGGAGAGCTATGCGGTACACTTCTTTAATTAGAGGCGTAGCCAAGTCCTTTGACTCGATAACAAACTTGTCTCCCGGCTTCAGTTCCAGTGAGTAATCCACCAGTACTTCAGCCATTTTGGTGAACCGCGGATCGATCATTGATAAATGCCCCCCTCTGGTTAGTCTCTCTGCGCTGCCTTCTTCATGGCCTCTATCGCAGCAGCATAGTCAGTGCCGTCCTTGAGAAATACTCCTGAAGTACCACCTACAAAGAAGGAGGCTCCCCGGGACGCAGCTTCAGTCACCACATGTCTGCCGATAGCTCCATCGACACCGATGGCAAACTCCAAACCCCGCTCCCGCCGCATGGCAGCCAGATCTGCGATCTTGTCCAATGCAAAACCGATCAATTTCTGGCCCGCAATACCCGGTTCCACTGTCATCACCATCACCATCTGGATATACGGCAGGAGCAGTCTAATTGATTCTACCGGGGTCGCGGGGTTAATGGCTATCCCCGCTGCCGCGCCGGCAGAGTGGACTATCCTGATCAGCCGCACAGGTAGACGGCTCGCCTCGATATGGAAAATGCAAAGATCAGCACCGGCCTGGATTGCCGGCTCCAGATAAGCTTCCGGATTTTCCACCATCAAGTGTACATCAATGGGGATGTTAGTAACGCCTCTTACCTGTTTGAGAATGTCTAGGTTCAGCGCCAAATTGGGAACAAAATGACCGTCCATGATATCAAAATGGAATGCGTCGGCACCGGCTGCCTCCAGCCGCTGAACATCATTCTGCAAATTCAGCATATCAGCACACATCAAAGATGGAGCGATAATGGGATGCTGCTTGAGCCATTGCCACCGCTCAGAGCTAGCAGGAAGGTCCGATTGTAGCATGTAATAATCAAGCCTCCTATGTTCTGCCCCTATAGAAATGGCTAAATCTTAGCTTCATAGTATCATAGAGATATGGGGAAGGAAATCGCGGCCGCATCCAGAGCGGATATTTTCCCAAGGGCCATCTTGACCTGCGCATACCAGCAGCCCAAGCGGCAGCCCTAGGACGGTATGCCGCTACATCTGGCCTCGGGTTCTGCCCCAAGGAGAGGTTTTGGTAGTGGCTATCCAGGGCTATCAATGCTTCTTGTCGACCTCCCCGCACACAACCAAAGGTGACCGGCATGGTATCAAGGGCCTCTCCAGGTGCCAGCTTTCCATACCTGCCGCAGCCGAGATTCCCCACCTCACCAGCTACTACGTAAAGCATACCTCCCGTATCTTCACCGAACTCCCAGTAGCAGATACTGGAGGGCTCAACCTGCCAATACCAAATAGTTTTGGTCTCTACATCCTCCAACATACCCATAGTTATTATATTCAAACCTTCCCCCGCTATCCGGCTTTGCTCGTAAGAAGACCGGTAAGAGAAATGTCCCAGCTCATTGAGGGCCAGCTTCTGCCACTGTCCAGCTCCGTAACAGTCCCTGTGCCATAGGTGTATGTAAGTCTTTTCTAGTCGGGAACCAAGGCCTCCGGTGGCGAGATTATATAAGATAGTAGCGTAAAGTGCTTCCACTAGGATAGGTGCTGTACCGTCATTACGTACCCGCAGCCAGGTCTTTATGGTAGGAGAGCTGGAGCACAACAAGTAGTTGACCTCAGCAAGAAGACCCGCAAATGGATCCTTGAGTATGATCACTATCAACTTGCCGTGGGACCGATGATCCTCAAACATGCTGACCAGGGCCATGTGACACGGCGCCGGCACATCGCGCCCCACCGGGTCGGGGCCCTTTGTCTCGGTCTGCAGCCTTATTTGCATAAGCCTGCCGGACTTCAGATCCTCTCTGGGCCAGAGCTTCTCAGGAAATAGGCCAAGAAGTCGAATCTCGTCTGCGATGCGTTCCAGCATGAGATGGTTGCTGTGATGTTTGTAAGTGATCAGCATCTACCAATCTCCTTTCGAAAGCGCTGTCACAGATATTCAACTTATTGTCCTGTGGTGAAATTTCTGCCCATAGGTCTTCTCATTCGCAAAATGTAATTCTCTGTCATATGACTTAATTCCTGGTCAACAAGTCCTATTTTCAGTCATTTAAAACGGCAAATTTCTACCGCTGCGCAGTGTCCCGAGTATGTGGGCTTCACTGCCAAGGAAGATACGCTCTAGCAAGCAAAAGACCGGCCTTTAAGCCGGTTCTTGCTGTTCTTGAACTTGTCTCTTGGTAGGTAAGAGCTCGTCTATTAGCAGTCGAAAAGCAAATCTTGTCCTTCTAGCCCCGCTTCCTTTGAACTCAGGCGACGACCCAGTCATCCTCAACAAACTGGGACCGGTAAAGCCTGGCGTACATCCCATCGGCAGCCAGAAGCTCCTGATGGGTACCCTGTTCAACAATCCGCCCTTTATCTAGAACCACAATTTCGTCGGCACCCTTAATGGTGGAGAGCCGATGGGCAATAATCAAGGTGGTGCGCCCCTCACTCAGTTTGTCCAGGGATTCCTGAATAAGGGCCTCAGTCACGTTGTCCAGCGATGATGTGGCCTCATCTAGAATCAAGATAGGAGGATTCTTGAGGAATATCCTGGCGATAGATATCCGCTGCTTCTGACCTCCTGACAGTTTTATCCCCCTCTCGCCCACATAGGTATCATACTGATCCGGTAGGGACATGATGAAATCGTGAATACCTGCCTTCTTGGCGGCATCCATCACAGCCTCATCGCTGGCAGTGGGATCACCATACAAAATGTTGTCCTTGATAGTCCCGGTAAACAGGAATACATCTTGGGACACTAATCCGATGTTCTTCCTAAGGGAACGGAGCTGAATGTCCCGCACGTCGTGGCCGTCAACATAAATAGCGCCGTCGGTCACATCATAGAAGCGGGGAAGCAAATGGCATAATGTAGTCTTGCCTCCGCCGGAAGGACCCACCAGAGCTACAGTCTTCCCCGGCTCAATGGTCAGGTTTATATTGCGAAGCACGGGAGCCTGTTGGTCGTACTCAAAGGATACGTTTTTCAGCTCAATCTTGCCCTTAACATCTCTAAGCTCCACTGCGTTGGGTGAATCAACGATCTTAGGCTTTGTATCCATCAATTCCGCAAACCGGGCAAAGCCCGACATGCCCTGCTGGTACTGCTGGGTAAACGCTGTCAAGCGCCTAATGGGCTGCAGAAAGAAGCTGATGAACATTAGGTAAGCAGTCAGGTCTGCCAGGTCAATCATGCCGTAGTAGGTGTAAAGACCGCCAATTCCCAAGACCGCTAGATTCAGCATATTGGTGAGAAAATTGAGCCCGGCGGTATATTCCGCCATGTATTTAAAGGCTCCTTCTCTGGCCTCTTTAAAGTCCAGGTTGGCAGCATCGAATCGATCGATTTCATAATTCTCATTGGTATAGCTCTTGGCCACCCGGATACCGGAGAGGCTGTTTTCCAGATCAGCATTAACCTGTGCGACCTTTTCCCGTTCCCGGCGGAAAGCGGCCCGCATCTTAGTTCGCCTGGAAATTGCAAACCAGGCGATGAAGGGGACAAAAACGAAGACGATTAAGGTGAGATGGACATTGATGCTCATGAGATAAATAAAGGACCCGATGAGCATGAAAGAAGCGATCAGCAAATCTTCAGGTCCGTGATGGGCAAGCTCCACAACATCCCGCAGGTCATTGACCATCCTAGACATAAGATACCCAACTCGGGTATTGTCAAAGAAGTTGAAGTCCAGGGTTTGAAGGTGGGAGAAGAGGTCTTTTCGCATCTGGTACTCCATTCTGACCCCCACCACGTGGCCCCAATAGTCCACCACGTACTGCAATACCAACCGCACAACGTACATCAGCACCATTGCCCCGGCATAGATCAGCATCAAGCGCAGCTGGCGGTTGGGAATAAACTCCTTCATAAAGACTCTCGTCATTATGGGAAAGACCAGATCCAGCACCGCGATCAAGGATGCACAGATCATGTCCAGCACAAACAGCTTCCAGGCATAGCGATAATAACTAACGAACCGTTTTATTAGTGACACCTATGTGCCCCCCTGCAGCATTGTACTCATCCTAAGTGTGCCTGTTACCTGCCACCAATCATACACTATTCCATACCCGAACCGCCATATCCTGCCCTATGGGCCGCACTCGCTGTTCACCGACCCGTAAACCAATCCTAGACATACTTTTGACTATCATTGAGGCCCCATAAGTGCTATAATGTGGTAGCAACGTACTTGTCCACGTCCAGCAGCGATTCTGCGTACTTTCGCCTTGGAGGTTTCTTTTTCGCAGGTTTTGACATTTAACTTCCCCATAAAGGGTATACCCAATATGGCACAGGTGTTAATCACGCAAAGGAGGGAGTACCATGCACAACATCGTCCAAGAACTAAGATCGGTCCTGTTTGCTCCCAATAGCAGTGAATTGGTGAAGGAACTCATCAGCCCCTTACAGCCCTACGATTTGGCCCAACTGCTGCTGGAACTTGAGAATAGGGAGCAAGTGCAGTTTATAGAGGTACTGCCCTTAGAGCAAGCGGTAGAAGTATTGGAGTACTTAGAACCCGAGGTTCAGTATCGCCTTTTGCACCATGCTGACGAAGAACGGGCCAAGGAACTGCTCCAGATTCTGCCCAGTGATACCACAGTTGACCTCTTGCTGGCCATCCACCCCAATCAAGCTCAAGTCCTGAGGGGATGGCTCCCGGAAGAGTACGGGAAACTCATCGATAACCTGATGACTTTTCCCGAAAACACCGCCGGGAGCTTAGCCACTGTGGACTATGTTGCTGCTAGAGCTGGCTGGACCGTTGAGCAGACATTGGCCCATATCCGCAAGGTGGGCAAAGACGCAGAGCTTATTTCCTATGTATACGTACTGAATCCCCGTGGTCAGCTCATAGACGTGGTATCTATAAAGGAACTCATCCTGGCTTCTCCCCAGACTAAGCTGTCAGAGCTGGTATCCAAGAATCCAATTTCCGTCCGAGCCGACAGCGACCAAGAGGAAGCAGCCCGGCTCCTTTCCCAATACGACTTCCTGGCCATACCCGTCGTCGCCCATGATAACCGCATGGTGGGCATCATCAGCGTCGATGACCTGGTAGATGTGATCCAGGATGAGGCCACAGAAGATATTCAAAAACTAGGTGGTAGTGAGCCACTGCCCGAAGCGTATCTCAAGACCCCAATAGGGACTATCTTCCGGAAACGGGTCTCCTGGCTGTTGCTCCTCTTCTTAGCCCAGGGGATCACCGGCAGCATAATGGAAAGGTATTCAGAGGTTCTCAGCCAGGTAATAGCGCTCACGTTCTTTATACCCCTGCTCATCGACGCCGGGGGTAACGCCGGTTCCCAAACCGTTGCTACCTTGGTGCGGGCCCTAGCCATCGGGGAGATCACAGTAAAGGACACCTGGAAAGCCCTGAGAAAAGAGGTGGTGACCGGGATTCTCCTGGGCACTGTAGTCGGAGCCGCCGCCTTCTTGCGGACGAGGATTATGGGAGTTACCGGCAACTTGAGCCATGTAGTTGCTCTCAGTGCTCTTTTCATTGTCACCTGGGCGTCTACCATGGCAGCGTTGCTGCCCATGCTGCTCCACAAGCTCAAGGTCGACCCGGCAATTGTATCCGGACCCGTGATTACCACGTTGGTGGACGCGGTCGGAATTTTCGGCTATTTCACCATAGCTAGATTGCTGCTTGGTATAGGATGATGAGACCTGCGTCCGGGCTCAGCGTCCATCTAAGGGCTAAAGCTTGGAAAGGCTTGCCCTTTAGGTAGCAGCTATCTACTCGGCTTTTTCAAGGGAGGGGACCACAGTGCTGAAACGCATCATCGGACCGCCATTGTACCAGCGGGGGCGGGGAACTATTAATCTCGTCGGCGAGGCAGCTGCTTCCCTCGGTCAGCGGGTACTGGTAGCTGGAGGCAAGACAGCCTTGTCGGTTACCTCAGAAAAACTGATGGCTTCTCTGAAGGCTGCGGGGCTGGAAGTTGCAGCTGTCGAGTGGTACGGAGGCCAGTGCAGCTGGAAGAACATCCACAGTCTAAGCACCAAAGCCAAAGAGATCAAGGCCCAATGTATAATAGGCGTTGGAGGAGGCCGGGCACTGGATACCATTAAGGCCGCCGCCTTCGCCTCGGGCCTGCCGGTAATCACCGTGCCTACCATTGCCGCTACCTGCGCCGCCTGGACGCCCCTAAGCGCCATTTACGATGACGATGGCGAATACTTGGAGTTCTCCCGGAAGGCAGCCCTACCCCATGGGGTAATAGTTGATACAGAGATTATTGCCCGGGCGCCAGTTCGGTATTTGGTCTCAGGCCTTGGGGATACCCTTGCTAAATGGTATGAGCTGGCGGCTTCTACCCGGGGAAGAAAGCTGGATGTCCCGGTAGAGGCGGCTCTAAGGCTGGGCAAACTTTGCAAGGATACGATTATCGCGGAGGGCCCTGGGGCGTATGAAGCGGTGAACAGAGGCCAAGTCTCCGACTCCCTAGACCAAGTGGTGGATGCTGTGATCGCCATCGCGGGCTGTGTTAGCGGTCTGGGAGGCGATCAGGCCCGGACAGCTGCGGCCCACGCTATTTATTCTGGCCTGACAGCCATGGAGGCTGTACACCACATGGTTCACGGTGAGATCGTGGGATTCGGCATCTTGGCACAGCTGGTCCTAGAAAAGCGCCCAGAAGCGGAGATAGAC
>JAAZHE010000185.1 GCA_012510855.1 Bacillota bacterium
CCACCATCACTGTGTACATCAAGGAGGAAGACAAAACGGAGGAAATGCCTATCGAAGTATATATCGCCGGTCTTGTAGCAGGAGAGATGAAGCCCAACTGGACCTTGGAAGCCTATGCTGCCCAAGCCATCTTGGCCCGGAGCTTTACCATGGAGTTTATCAGCCGCGGGGGAACTAGGGCACTTCACGGTACCGATATCTCTACAGACCACGAAGAAGCCCAAGCGTACAATGCTGATAACATCACACCTATTATCAGAAGAGCTGTGGAGATGACCAGGGGAGAAGTCATGACATACAACGACCAATACATTCGGGCCTGGTTTCATTCCTACAGCGGAGGTCATACTGCTACAGCCAAGGAAGGGCTAAATTTCCAGGAAGATGAACCGCCCTACATACGCAGCGTCAAGCTAAAAGATAATCCCTATGTTCCAGCGGATATAAAAGAATGGCGGGCTAGCTTTCCTTTAGCCAAGGTACAAGAGGTATTAAAGGAATTAGGGGCAGATGTCGGTGAGATCAGGGAGGCTGAAATCAGCAAAAAGGGCAGTACCGGCCGCGCAACGGAACTAACGTTCCGGGGCACCAAGGGGAGAAAAACCGTGCCTGCCACCGATTTTCGGGTAGCTTTGGATGCCATGACCATGAAGTCTACGTGGTTGAGCAGGTTTGAGGTTCAAGGCAAGAACTTGGTCATGACGGGTAAAGGATTCGGGCACGGCGTAGGTCTCAGTCAGTGGGATGCCTACATGCTGGCCAAGGAAGGCAAAACTCCCGAGGAGATTGTGAAACACTTTTTCAAGAATATCCAAATCAAAAAACTTTGGGATTGAGCTGCCGTTAGTCATCTTTGCTGCAGCGGCTGTCAGCAGCCGCTGTTTTCATTGGGCAGGGATGGCATCAAAATGGCTTCTTTCGCATAACCTTGTACCAGGAATTGGCTATTTTTCTGGAAAGGGGTCAAGGTTATGGAGGAACGGCAACTTGCTCTCAGAAAGAGACATCAGATTACCCTGCAAAACCGGGAAAAGCTGTCAATTGACGGTGTGACCCATGTGGAAAGCTTTGATGATATGGAGATTGTCCTGCAAACCGATGCAGGCACGCTGATTATCCGGGGTGAGGGTCTGCACATTAAGGAGCTTAATATCGATAGTTCCAATCTATCTGTAGTTGGCCACGTCTCGGCAATGGAATACACCGGCGAAGTAGGGGATAGAAAAGGCAAGGGTATCTTGGGCAGGCTATTTAAGTGACAACTAAAGACTTGCCAGTGATGCAGGCACATTTGGTCCCCTGACAGCATAACTTAATAGAGTCAACTTAGGTGTTTACAGGGGGGCATGGCATGGATACTCTGGCGGGGCAGATCTATGGGTTTGCTGCAACGATTGCGGCCGGGCTTACCTTAGGGCTGTTTTTCGATTTATACAGACTCTGGCGAAGAGCCACCCGACCGGAGAAGGTGATAACAGCGCTGTCAGATCTGCTTTTCTGGGTAATTGCAACACCTGTAACCTATGTCTATCTCCTGCTGGGCAATTGGGCAGAACTAAGGTTTTACGTCTTCTTGGGCTTGTTCTTAGGCCTTTTTCTCTATTTCACAGTGTTTAGCGTTATCGTGCTCAATGTGCTGCTTACCGTCTGGTATTACGGAGAAGTATTGATAGGGGGTCTCTTCCAAGGTCTCTGGCGTCTGTTTACCCTGCCGCTGGAGGGGGCAGCCCGCTGGCGCTTCAGCCGCCGGTGGCAGCCCAGCAGAAAGCCTGCTCTGTGGAGGTTTACCGGATGGTCTGCCCACGGCCGGAACCTTACTCTGAGGCGGTTCTGGCCTAGATTTGCTTTTTTTAGAAAATAAATTCCTCAGCACGGGCCTCCAACCCGTCTCTTCGCAGGAATTTCAGGCTAAATGCCGAATATTTTCTCACTATGGTTTCCCTTTCATGGTCTTAGCCTCTTTCGAGTTCAGATGAGAGGGCGGAGGTGGAGATGGGTGGCGGAGGATGTAATATCCCTGAAGTCCCGGCGCAAGAGAAGAACCAAAGCCCGTAAGCGGTGGAAAGTCAAGCCCCGCTTCTTCCTCCTGCTGCTCAGCCTGCTGCTGATTTGGGTGGCAGCTGGGTTTGTCAATCGCTATGTTCATATTGCTATGCTGAAGGCTAAGATTGTAAGGGTGGAGAGGGAAATAGCTGCCCTAGAGACCCGAAACGAGGCTGTTAGGCAGCAGCTTAAAGAAATGCAGACTGATGCTTACATAGAGAGGATGGCACGGGAAAAGCTGGGTTTGGTCAAGCCGGGGGAAATAGTGTATATCCCGGTGCATGCAGCAGCTCCCGGCGATCCGCCCGATGTTGCGAAACGGCCGGGGGGTGGAAGTGGCTCCGCCGGCGGGTACTGAGGCAGGGGTTCTTTGCGGGAAAGACCTCCACTGCTGGATTGCTGGACAAGGCTAAGCCTTATCGGTTTTGTCAGGAATGTGGGGCGTATTGACACTAAATTGTTGATAATGTATACTTACTTCAGTGGGGTAGGTCCTGTACATTCTATGAGGAGGCATTTATCTACGTATGGCAATTGAGGTCGGCAGCATTGTCGAGGGGAGAGTTACCGGTATTACAAATTTTGGCGCTTTTGTCGAGCTAGCCGACGGTAAGACGGGCTTAGTTCACATTTCAGAAGTAGCCGACGCTTATGTCAAAGACATCAATGATTACCTCAAGCAAAACGATCGAGTCAAGGTAAAGGTAATCAACATCAACGGCGACAAGATCGGATTATCCATCAAACAGGTAAACAGCTCCAGCAGTGATAACCGCGTCAATCGGAGGATTTCCCAGCAAGACTTCGAAGAACGGCTATCTAGGTTTCTCCGAGAGAGTGAGCAGAGACAGCAGGATCTGAGGAGAAGCTTGGACTCGAAACGAGGGGGTCGAGGAGGCCCAGCGCGGTTTTGAAATTATAGAATTTGATTGGATTAGAGGCGCCACAGGGCGCCTTTAGCTTACATAGAGAGGATATTTTCATTAATGCTGCACCAGGAAGAACTAGCAACAATCGCCCGCCAGTTGGGGAGGCCACCCGAGGGAGTGGTGGATGTAGCTAGACGCTGCCTGGCAGGGCACCCGCAGGTAATCACAAATTATCCCATCCGTTGGCGTTCTGATGGCCCCCAGGTCTTTCCCACCTTGTACTGGCTTACATGTCCGGCTCTGAGGCGGCAGGTTGGAGTCTTGGAGACAGAGGGCTGGATCGATAGACTTCAGGAAAAGCTGGAAACTGATGGCTCCTTAGCAAAGTGGTGGCAGATTGCCCATCGGGAATACGCCAGCAAGAGGGTTCGGTTGATACCCCAAGATGAGCTGGCAGTACTATCGGAACACCACCCAGCCCAAGCCCAAGCCCTGCAAGAAGCAGGAATCGGCGGTATTCGAGGGCAGGGCATTAAGTGCCTCCATACACATCTGGCCGATTTTCTGGCAGATGGGGACAAGTTAAATCCCATTGGCAGTCTGGTAGCAGACCTGCTCAGAGACCGGGGAATCAGCTTGGATTACTGTTTCGATTATGAACTGGAAAGGTTTTGCCGGAGTTAAGCAGCTGTCCGGCATAAGTGAAGACGCCCCATGGACCGGCTGAGATTTCAAGGGATGTATTGACTTTCTAGATAGGGGAGGTGGTGGTTAACCCCATCAATTGACAGAAAAGCTAGGTTAGCATCCAATTGCCCCAATATACTTCTATTTGTGAACGCATCGTATTCATAACAACATAATGCGGGTTTGGAGTACCGGTAGGTGTTTGAAAGTAACGGTCCATCAAAAAGAGCCTCAAATCAGGGAAGGGGAGAATGCCGGTGAAGAAAGTCAGATTTGGCATAGTTGGGATGGGGAATATTGCCATCCACCACTTTGGCTATTTTCCAGAACTGGAGAATGCCGAACTCACCGCTATTTGTGACATTGATCCCGCTAAACTCCAAGAGGTGAAGGTTCCAGAGGATTTCGATCAGGTGACTGCGGCTAGGGTCTTAGATGATAAGTTAGCCAGGTATACTGATTACCGGGCAATGCTTGATAGCGGCAAGGTAGATGCAGTTATTATCGCTGTTCCCCATTATTTCCATCCAGAGATGGCCATAGAAGCCTTCCGCCGAGGCATTCACGTCATCTGCGAAAAACCGGTAGCCATCACCAGTCGGCAAGCTCGGGAAATGAATGATGCCCATGCAGAGTCCAATGTGGTATATGCAGCGATGTTTCAAATGAGAACTAACCCGGTCTATGTTAAAATCAAACAAATGCTGGATGATGGAACCTTAGGTGAGGTTCGGCGGGTCAGTTGGATTATCACCGAGTGGTTCCGTACGCAAGCCTATTACGATTCCGGTGGCTGGCGGGGTAATTGGACCGGTGAAGGCGGCGGAGTCTTGATGAATCAATGCCCCCATAACCTGGACCTGTTTCAATGGTTTTTCGGGCTTCCCAAACGGCTTTATGCCATGGTACATTTAGGTAAGTGGCATGATATTACTGTGGAAGATGATGTTTCGGTTCTCATGGAGCTTGCCAACGGCGCAACAGCCAGCTTCATTACCAGTACGGGGGATACTCCTGGAACCAACAGGCTGGAGATCGCCGCCGAGCACGGCAAACTGGTTCTAGAAAATGGCCGCCTCACCTTTTTCAAGACCCAGGACTCGGTACAGAGGATCATTAAGGAAAGTGAGGTGGGCTTTTATTCTGCTAGCCCAGAGGTGATAGAAGTACAGGTGGAGGCCAAACCCCATGGGCACAAATGGCTCACGCAAAACACAATCAATGCTATTCTGGGCAAGGAACCGCTGATTTCACCGGGAACCGAAGGCCTGAAATCCGTGCAACTGGCCAATGCCATGCTGCTTTCGGGAATTAGAGGCCGTGCTGTAGAGGTTCCGGTATGTGAAGATGAATTTGATCAACTCTTGGAGGAACTGCGGGAAGATGAGCGCCGAAATGCTCCCGATAAGGTCTTCGATTGGGAAGCATACATAAATTCTTTCCGCAGCTAATTCCAGGACGGGCCGCCCAACTTAGTCCAGTGCCGGCCAAGGTGCGGCGGCGGGGCCGGTTGCTTTAGCAAACATTGAGGGAGGAGGCGTTTGGTATGATGAAGCTCAGCGGGTTTGCAGATGAGATTTCACCGGACCTAGATGAACAGCTTCGGGTTCTAGAACAGGAAGGTATAAGGTATCTAGAGCTTAGGGGTGTATGGGGCAAGAATGTGGTCAATTTGGATGCCAGCGAGGTTAAGCGGATTAGGAAAACCCTAAGTGCCGGTGGTTTTCAAGTTTCGGCCATCGGTTCACCCATTGGCAAGATCGGCGTTGAAGACCCTTTTCCACCCCACCTGGATGACTTTCGCCGTATTCTAGATATCGCCACGGAGCTAGAGACTGGGTATATTAGAATTTTCTCCTTTTATATCCCCCAAGATAAGGCTCCTGAGGCTTGTCGGGATGAGGTGCTGGAAAGACTATCAGCTATGCTGGAAGCGGCTGAAGGTTCGGGACTCATGCTGCTGCATGAGAACGAAAAGGGGATTTACGGGAATACCGCGGAGCGCTGTAAAGACCTTCTAGACAGCATAGGAAACGGCAGTTTTAGGGCTATCTTTGACCCTGCCAATTTTGTCCAGGAGCAACAAAAGCCTTACAGCCACTGCTATCCGTTGCTGAAAGATTATGTAGAGTATTGCCATATCAAGGATGCTCTTATGGCCGATGGTAAGGTTGTCCCCGCAGGAGAAGGGGATGGAGAAATCCAGGAACTGCTGGAGGCGTTAAGGGACAAAGGGTACACTGGTTTCCTGTCCTTGGAACCCCATTTGGTAGAAGCGGGCAGGGCCGGGGGTTACAGCGGACCTGAGCTTTTCCGGAAGGCTGCCGGGGCCTTAAAGCAGATCTTGGATGAACTTGGTATCAATTATACAGAGAAATAGTCGATAGAGGAATGACCTGACTTTGCCGGACTGGCGGGGGCATTGACCAGATGGAATATGTGATGTATAATTATCTCGCTAGATCGCCGGAGTGGCGAAACAGGCATACGCGACAGACTTAAAATCTGTTGATCTTTTAAAAGGTCGTGCGGGTTCGAGTCCCGCCTCCGGCACCAGACAGCCGCCCTGACTTGTTGGGCGGCTGTTTCTTATCACTCAACAACAACCCACTCCTCATTTCTACCGGAAGTCCTTTCAAATCTTGGTTTTCTCCGTCAAGAGGAATCCCTGTTCGGTGTGAAGAAGAAAACGATTGTGTCAAGTATAGTTCGCAATTTCCCATCGAGACCCCACTGGACTAAGCTACTTTGCGCCTGGCTAAGATATGCTGAAGAATATCTTTCCTGATATAGCATCTAGAAGTCTCCCAATCTTCAG
>JAAZHE010000186.1 GCA_012510855.1 Bacillota bacterium
ACCCACGACCTATCAATTATTACTGAGATGGCCGACCGTATCGCTATCATGTATGCCGGCAAGTTGGTCGAGGAAGGACCCATCGATGATATTTTCCATCGGCCTACTCATCCTTATACTGTTGGACTCTTACATGCCGTCCCGTCGGTGATAGCTGATCGAGAGGCAGTTCGTTCAATTCCTGGAACGCCTCCAGACGGGTTCAATCTGCCGCCGGGATGCAGATTTGCCTCCCGTTGCCCGCTGGCTGTTCCTGAATGCACAGCGGTGGATCCTAGACTAATGGAGATTGGGCCTGACCGAAGGGTAGCGTGCCATCGTTGGAAGGAGGTTCAAGATGATCACTCAATCGTCTCCTTCGACTCTGCGGTTTAAAGAAGTGCGTAAGGTATTTGTTAGTCAACGGGGTATCTTCAAGCAGCTTAGGGAAAAAGTCGCAGTAGATAATATCAGTTTTACTCTGAATCCAGGTGAAACCATTGGACTGGTGGGAGAAAGCGGCAGCGGCAAGACCACAGTAGGGCGGATGGCTGCAGGCCTAATTGAACCCACATCGGGATCCATTTACTACGGCGGTAAGGATATACGGCAAATGTCAAAGGATGAGTACAAGAACTACCGCCTAAGCGTACAACTGGTTCATCAAGACCCATATGCATCACTAAATCCCGTAATTACAATCGGTCAGACCCTAACGGCTCCATTGGTTCAGCACGGGTTTGCAGAATCTCATGATGAAGCTAGAACGCAAGCTGAAGAGCTGGTTAAGAGAGTTGGATTGGGGACAGATTGCTTGGATAAGTATACCCATCAACTGAGCGGCGGACAGCGGCAGCGGATCAGCGTTGCCAGGGCGCTGACGGTCAAGCCAAAGGTGATAGTAGCCGATGAGCCGGTTTCCATGATGGACGTATCCCTCAGGGTTGGTCTATTGGATCTCCTCTTGGACCTGCAGAGGTCCCTGGGGCTGGCCTTCATTTTCATCACCCACGACCTGGGCGTAGTTAGGTATTTTGGGAAAGGTCAGACGTGTTTAGTAATGTACCGCGGCCATGTAGTAGAGCGTGGAGAGACCGAACAGGTAATCACAGCTCCAAGGCATCCATACACTAAGCCACTGCGCCTTGCGGTGCCTGTACCCGATCCGAGTGTGGCTCGCAAACGTTCCCCTCTGCCGTTAAGAAACGTGGATGTAGAGGCAGAAATGGATACCAATAATGTCTGCCCCTTTGTCCACAGCTGTATCTACGCGAAGGAAGAGTGTGAGCAGGCTAAGCCGCAGCTGGTTGCTGACCAGGATGATGGACATGAAACAGCCTGTTTTTTCGCTGAGCAGATTGCTTGAGCTGCCCTAAGACAATGTTGAGTGGTTGAAGAAGGTAGAATATCAGCTGGGGGTTCACTGCAATGAGAGTCCAATGGAAAGAAGTAGTTCATCATGGAACAACGGGAAAAGCAATGACCGTGAAAGGATTACCGTATGGGACAGAATGGGTGGCTTGGGAGCAAGCTCAATATGTTCCCTGTCTGAATCTCGGAGGACCTTGGTTTACCACAGAATGGATGGAGACCGGTGGCACAGAACCGGTCGGCTATAACTATGAGCCAATTCATGATAAGAAAAATCAGTTTTCTAAGGTCTCTGTCGTTGATGAATCAAAGGTGCATGCAACTATTGAATGGGAATACAACTTAATCAATACTCTAGGGCGTAGCTTTCTCGATGGGACTATAGGC
>JAAZHE010000019.1 GCA_012510855.1 Bacillota bacterium
TAGCCCTTAGCATTGTTGCAGTGAGTTTTGCCCACACCGGTTCCTTTGGCTTAAACGCGGCGCTGGGTGGAGCAGAGCATGTAACCTGTGTGGATATATCACAGGCGGCCATTGAGATGGCAAAGGAGAATGCCCTCCGCAACGGACTGGAGGGTAAAATGGATTTTCTGTGTGAGGATGTATTTGACCTCTTGACCAGGCTGGCAGACCAAAAATGCCGCGACTATGACTTGATTATCCTTGATCCGCCGGCCTTTACCAAATCCCGTAGAGCGGTGCGGTCTGCCGCCCGGGGATACAAGGAGATCAACTTCAGAGCTATGAAGCTCCTCCCCCGGGGAGGATATTTGGCCACTTGCAGCTGCAGCCATTTCATGACAGATGATTTATTCCGCACCGTGCTGGCAGAAGCTGCCAAGGATGCCGCTGTGTCCCTCAAACAGATTGAAGCCCGCCAGCAGGCCCCGGATCATCCCGTTCTGTGGGGTGTTCCGGAGACGGAATACCTGAAGTTTTATCTCTTCCAGGTGGTATGACCTGTATTACAGCAGAATCAACCCCCAACATTAGGCCGCCGTTTTGGCGGTCCTTTTGCTGTGCCCGCCAAGCTCGTTTATGCTGTTTGGATGGCGATTGTAGTTATATGTCTTTTCCCTGATTTTTCGCTTCAGTTAAGTCAAGAGCGGCACTGGGGAGACCTGGTGCCGCTTCTGTGTGCGCCTAGCATATCTGTATGGGGATTAAGTCTCCGAGCCCTTTGCCCAGCCGACTCAATACTGCCTAATTCGCTTCACTTTGGCCTTGACCCCGCTTCTCCATATCTGGTATACTTGTGCAAATATTCACGCAGGGGGTCTTGGCCTTGGCGGTAATTGAGGTAAATGGCCTGCAGAAAGTGTTTCGCACTAAGATGAAAGAGCCGGGCCTGCGGGGCAGCGTGCAGGCGCTGCTGCGGCCAACCTACAGTGAAGTTGCGGCTGTGAAAGACATCAGCTTTGAGGTGCAAACGGGCGAACTGCTGGCTTTCATAGGCCCCAACGGTGCGGGCAAGAGCACCACCATTAAGATGCTCACTGGCATACTCAACCCCACGGCTGGAACGGCCCGTGTTCTGGGACTGGTACCTTGGGAAGCCCGGCGTCAGCTGGCCTTTAGCATCGGTTCGGTCTTCGGACAGAAGTCCCAGCTGTGGTACCATCTCCCCGCCTTGGACAGCTTTCGCCTGCTGGGAAGCATTTATGAGATAGATGATAGAGCCTTCTCGAAACGCCTGGGTCAGGTGGTGGAGCTGTTCGAACTTGAAGGTTTTATCAAGACCCCTGTGAGAAAACTCTCCCTGGGCCAGCGCATGCGCTGTGAAATCGCAGCCAGTATCCTGCATAGGCCGAAGGTGATCTTTCTAGACGAACCAACCATCGGCCTGGATGTGGTGGCTAAACTGAAAATCCGGGAGTTGATCAAAAGGCTGAATGAGGAAGAGAAAACCACCATCTTCCTCACCTCCCATGATGCGGGGGATATTGAGCAGCTGTGTAAGCGGGTAATAGTGATCAACCACGGTGAAATCATCCTCGATACATCCACCTCATACCTGCGGCACAACTACCTGACCACAAAGATAGTGAACGTGAAGTTCGCTACGCCCTGCACTGAGCTCACCCTTTCCAATGTTGAGATTCTCAAACACACTGAGAAAGGCGTCAAGCTTCGGGTTAATACCAAGTTCAATTCCATTGAGAACGTTCTGAGCCAGTTATTTGCCCAAGTTGATACTGCGGATATCAGCGTGGA
>JAAZHE010000187.1 GCA_012510855.1 Bacillota bacterium
AAGAGCAAAAACAAACCAATGATCAAAGCAATATTGCGTATATCAGATAAGCTTATTGATAACTGAGGAATTTACACACTAATCTGGACTTGATCTACCTTCTTGGTCCAGCGTCGATTCCTTCTTTCCTGACCACCAGGTATCTACTAAAGAAGGGCTCAACAAAAAAGGGCTTCGCCCTTGCAGCCCTTGAATGAGGCAAAACCCTTAAAACTTCCTCGACCTTTGACTTAGTCACCCGGTCTACTCTATTGCTGCATGTATCTATTGAGGATATCCACGCACTTGGACTGCATTTTCTTGATCACTGCATCAACTGTGCTTACTTCATATTGGACCTCTTGCATCAGATCGATTACGGTAAACTGCATCTCTAGGAACCCTGGCGGTGATAGTTCAGGAGTGGAATCGACATATTCTGCACATTCATTTGTCCAGGCAATGACTTTCCTCTGAAAATCGCCGATATCGGCATTGGCCAAGGCGTCCCGCTGGGTTCTAGAAGAGGGAACTCCTCTTTCAAACCTGGTGATGAGCGCCGCCTCAGGAGATGTTAGGAACCACTCGAGGAACTTCATAGCTTCATCTTTGTGCTTTGAGTTCTTGTTGATGACAACGGCTTGGGACGGCTTGAGGAAGGTACCAGTTAGTCCCGTCTCTGGAGCTTTAGGCCATGGCACATTCCCTATTTCATCATCCATTAGGGCTTGGGTGGTTTCCAGAGTCGAGATCATGGCTGGGTTCATGGCAACCTTTCTCTGATTGAAACCGTTCTGCGAGCCTGTGTATACCACTATGTCGTCAGGTCCCGGTGCCAATTTCTCATCCTGGAACTTCTTGGCCATCTCCAAATACTTGGCTAAAGCTCCCGAATCTAGGTTCGGCTCTGTGTAGTTATTCCGGAAGAAACTACCGCCCCATTGATATAGAATCACCGGTACCGAATCGTTGCTGGGAGTGAACAGTGTATTTATTCCGTAGATGTCAATCTGTCCATCGCCGTTAATATCCTTGGTCATCTTCTTGGCAATCTCGTAGACGTCATCCCAGGTCCAGCCGGCAAATGTGTAAGCAACACCGAAGTCGTCGAACATGGTTTTGTTGTAATGGACACTTACCGTATTGGTGCCCATTGGTATGGCCCACACCTGACCGGACTCATCGATAAACATGCTCCACAAAGACTCATCGATGTCTTTGAATTCCCCGTGGAAGGCAGAGCCAACTTCCTCGATTAATCCCCTGGCAGCATATTCCATGACCAGGGTTACCTCAAGCTGTGAGATATCCGGGGCGCTTCTGGCAGCATATTGGGTGGTTAGCTTGTCGTGATACCCATCCCACCCCGAATACTCGGGCTTAATGACTACATGGGGATTGAGCTCCATGTACCGCTCTATGGCCTGTACCGTCGCCCGGTGACGGGAATCCCCTCCCCACCAGGAGAACCGGAGCGTCACTGTCTCCTGGGCACTCGCGAGACAGCTTAACAAGACTACGCCAAGAAGAACCAAACCAAGTACAATCCAGCGTCTCTTCACTTTAGATTCCTCCCCACTGTGTTTACACTAGGCGAAAGAGCTGAGGTTCGGCATCTGCCTGCCGGACCATATCTAGTAGCGAGACAAATCCTCCGTTATGTACTGATTCTTCGGCAGCCAGACTGACAAGACAACTGAGTGCCCCTGTTACGGCATCGGCTAAAGGCGCCGCGCCTTTCCGGACACAATCAATGAACTCCCGCATCAATCCTATATCTCCTCCACCATGACCCCCTTCCTCTGCTCCTACCTTGTACTCCATGACGTCATCACTGTGGCGTAGTCGAATCCGGATAATTCTCTCAGCCTCATCTAATTCCAGCTTCCCCTTATCACCGAACACCATGACTTGGCGGGTATCCAAGGGGGCATACAATGCCAGGTTGTAGCTGGCCTTGACGGAGTTGTCGTACTCAATCAGGGCAGTCCCGTGGTCGATGGTTGTCTTTTCAGAGGTGAACACACATGTATCCCTTATATAGCCGTCTACAGACTCTGCTTGCAGATACAAGCTGTTGAGAGGCTCCTTGGTAAGATCATAGTACTCGGGGCAGATATTCCTATTATCACAGGTTAGGCACCGCTCACCCTGCCACTCCCCTGGGTTAAACACAGTTACTCCGCCCAAAGCTGCTACCCTGACGGGAGTACCGCCGGCAAACCAGTTGACTATATCCAGTAAATGACCGCTCTTGTGATTAAACAAGCCGCCGCTTTTTTCTCTAAACCGATGCCACCGCCTAAAGTAATCCGCGCCTTGCCGATTGTCAGTGGCTGCGATCTGCTTCACGGTGCCTATGACTCCCTCTTCGATTAAGCGTTTTGCAGTGGTAAACACTCTGTTGTATCTCAGCACAAAGCCTACCGCCAGAACTTGGCCAGGAGATACGGCACTGAGGATTTTCTGACAGCCTTCCACCGTGGTGGCTATAGGCTTTTCACAAAGCACCTGTTTTCCGGCCTTGAGGGCATCAACTGCGATCTCTTCATGGGTAAAGTCAGGAGTTGCCACCACCACTGCTTCGATGCTATCATCCTGGAGCAGCTCCCGATAATCCCTATAAACAGCCACACCTTGCAAGTTGAGCAGCTTTACCGCAGCCTCTAATCTCTTGTAATTGGAATCAGCTAGTGCACAAAGCACTGCTTCTTTGCTGAAGGTCTCGGTTAAGAGCTTTCCGTACGCCCCTACTCCCCTTTGTCCGCAGCCAATAATGCCGAAGCGAATCTTATCTGCCACCAAGCTTCACCTCCAAAGCACCACCAGGGATCCGCCCCACTTGTTTTCAAGACCATCTACCAGTCTGTTCAAGGCTAAAACTGCGGAAGCAAGTTCTTGTGTGCCTCCATCAGTTCATCGAACATCTTCCAGGCTTCGTTGGTTGTTAAGCCCTGCAGTAGAGGATCATTCAACATAGCCTGGAAAGCTAATTTCCGATTACCAGTGAATGCCGCTTCAACAGTCATCTCCTGATTGGCCACATGCCGATTGAGGATTGCTGCAACGGGTGCAGGAATGTGTCCAACTGCAATTCCTCTGGCTCCATTGGGACCAACAACACCCATGGTTTCAACAATGGCTTCTCTAGGCAGGCAGTCCATCTGGCCCCGGTTTGGTATATTTACGATGTGAATGGCTTCCCGGCCAGCTGCAATCTCTGCAATAATGTGGGACGCGGCCTCATTGGACTGTTCAATAGGAATCTCCTCAGGATTGGCGATGAGATGGCGAATCCGCTGCTGCGCCTTAGCCAGGTTCTCCCTCCGCTGCGGAATTGTGGTTAGTCCCACACCATAGTCCGCACCATAGTTGGCGCGCTCCGCCAAGAAATGGGGGAAAAACTCTGCTACATGCCGGTCTCCCGCGGCGGGAAGAACATCATAAATATCCAAGAGGCTGAGCTTCACGGCCATTCGATCGCCAAATGGATCCTGTGCCACCTGCTGCGGATCGAAGTTCATTATTCTATCCTTGTTGGCTGCCCAATACTGCTTGAGTTCCGCCAAGAGATCCCTGCCGTTGGCGGTAAGTTCCAAAATCCAGATCAGATGGTTCACTCCCCCAACAACGGGGACCATATCCTCCTTATCCACACCCAGGATTTTTGCCAGCCGGTCCATCACCCCGAACAATTCATGGCACAACCCAAGGGTCGGAAGGGATGTAGTCAAATTGATGGCTCTAGTCAAGGTAGTCATTGGGTTGGTGTAGTTCAAGAACCAGGCGGTGGGAGCAACAGACTCCACTGTCTTGGCTATATCTACGACAACCGGGATATTCCGCAAAGCCCGAAATACGCCGCCGGGCCCTACGGTATCACCGACAGACTGCATAATCCCATACTTAGCCGGAATCTCAATATCGTGGGCCATAGCATCTAACCCACCGGTAGATATGGTTAAGAGGACAAAGTCAGCATCCTTGGCCGCAACCCTGAGGTCGGTTTCGGTCTCAATTTTGATATCGGCATCCGCCTTTTCAACTACCAGTCGGCAGTACTGGGCCAGCTCATTATTGGCATCGGGATTGATATCTTGCAGCACAATGGTAGAACCGGCCAGACCGGGCTCCAGGACTATATCAGTCACGAACTTGGGAGTCCAACTGTATGAACCGCCACCTATGAGAACGATACGAAGTTTACGGCGACACTCACCCATGATAATCCCCCTAATCCTCTAATTTAAACAGCCTGCTGGCATTACCGTAGTTGATCTTGTCCGCCAACTCCTTGCCAGCTCCTATTCCACCCAGCAGTGTATCGTAGAAATCGTAATACGGTTGGATGTTCAGTTCAGGGTCAAAATAAACGATATCTGAAGCAAAGCACAGTTTTTCCACTGAAGGCAGATGCAGATTCCCATTGGGGGCAAACAGCTCTTTCCACAACATCATGGACCTTATGTAGGCTGTGCCGCCCGACAGATCTGCGTAGATGTTGGGATGGGAATATGACACTTTCCATGCCTCGTCCCACCAGGGATTGCCGTAATGGGACATAAGCATTCTCAGATTGGGTACCTGCCTAGCAATAGCATCGAGATGAGCAGGAGCCATATCAAAAAGATTCACATGGGTATAAATCTGATAGTCCTGATGGGTCAGGTATCCAGTGTGAAACACCGCAACGCCATCCTGCTCAGCAATGACCTGATAGAGCTCCAAATACCTCGGATCACTGTAGGGATGATAGGGGGCAATAAACTTTATCCCCTTACATCCCATTTTGAAATAAGTCTCGATTTCATTGGGAGTAGCAATATCAGCTTTGATGCGAAAAACAGGAATAACAAAATCTCCACAGACTTCCAGCGCCTTAAGCACCACATCGGGGTCTTCAATCAGCACGATCTTGTCAATTCCCAGGCTCCTATACTGATCAACAAACCTTTTCCCTTCGTCTTTACAAGTCGGCGGCTTGCCGTGTACATGCGCATCAATCCTTTTGGTTACCAATCTATACACCTCTCCCAGAAATCTCCCGCTGCCTTCTCCACCCTGCTAAAGGCTACCCGACATGCAACCCTGAACCTAGATCCGATCCGCCCACCCCCACCGGCTAAGCCCCACCGTGCCAGGATCAGCGGGTTAGCTTTCGCGGTTCACATGCAGTGACTCTAGTCCCTTGCCGTCATCCACTCGCGGCAGCTCACTCGCGGCAGCTGACATCCAAGGCGTGCTTGAATTTACCAGGGGCAGGCGGATGACCGCCGCCCCTAGTCTCGACCTTAGCAGCCATTGTTGCCTGTTGTTTGTTACCGGTTGTATCTTCTCAGAATCTCAGCAGCCCTGTTCTGCATCTTCCTGACTACATCCGGGATAGATGCGACTTCATACTGTGCTTCCTGCATGAGCTCCAGAACGGTCATCTGGATTTCGAGGAATCCAGGAGGCATCATTTCAGGAATCACATCGACGTATTCTGCCACATCGTTGGTCCATTGCACTATTTTCCTCTGAATATCCGTGATGTCCGAGTTAAGCAAGGTGTCCCGCTGAACGCTGCAAGACGGAACTCCCCGCTCAAAGGTAGTAATCAACGCGGCTTCCGGTGATGTCAAGAACCACTCGACAAACTTGATGGCCTCGTCAACATGCTTGGACCGCTTGTTGATGATAATGGCCTGCGATGGCTTGAAGTACGTACCTGTCTTGCCGGTTTCTACAGCGATTGGCCACGGAACAGCACCCAGCTCGTCCTCCATGAGGGACTGCATTAGCTCGATATTGGACAGCATCTGAAGGCTCATAGCCACCTGCCGCTGGTTGAAAGCCGTTTGAGAACCGGTGTAGACGATAATCTCATCGGGGGAAGGTGCGACTCTGCCCTTCTGGAACTTCATAGCTAGGTTCAGGTAAGTCTCCATGGAACCTGCATCGAGATTGGGTTCCTTATAATCGTTGCGGAAGAACGGATTATCCCACTGATAGCTGATGACAGGGACAGCATCGCTAGGAGGCGCAAACAGTGTATCGATTCCAAAGATTTCAGGACGGCCGTCGCCATCTTCATCTCTGGTGGCTTTCTGGGCGATGGCGTAAACATCATCCCAAGTCCAGCCTTTGTGGGGTGGTGCAATCCCCCAATCCTCAAACATGGTCTTGTTGTAATGGATATTGACAGCATTCACACCTACGGGTATGGCCCAGACCTTACCATCCGCGTCGACAAAGCCGCTCCACAATGATTCATCGATGGAGCTAAAGCGTTGATCAATCAACGGCGTTACTTCCAGGATCAAGTTCCGGGAAGCATATTCCATTACGGAGCTGATACTCAGCTGGGAAATATCAGGTGCACTGTTGGCAGCATACTGGGTGGTCAGCTTATCATGGTAACCATCCCAACCCGAATACTCCGGCCGGATTTCCACATGGGGGTTCAGCTCCATGTACCTTTCAATGGCCCTTACTGTTGCCCGGTGCCTAGAGTCTCCGCCCCACCAAGAAAACCGCAGGACAACTTTCTCCTGTGCCGACGCAACGGAACCTGCCAGGAGTAACGCAGCAACCGCTAAGCAAATCAACAGATGAACTCTACTTTTTTTCATTATCTTCCCTCCCAAAGATAAATCTTACTGTCTAGATCCATGGTGGCAGCTACCAGCTCTCTGGGCGGCATCACTCCTTTCAGTGCAGTGCAGCTCACTATCCCCTAATGCCGGTAGTTGCGATACCCTCGATGAAGTAGCGCTGCGCTGAGAAGAACACTATGATTGCCGGAAGCATGGCCACTAGACTCATGGCCAAGAGGCCTCCCCAATTGGACTTACCGGCATTATCGACGAACATCCGCAGCGCAACGGGGATGGTGTACTTCTTCACATCATTGAGGTAAATCAAGGGAGTCATGAAATCGTTATAGGTCCAGATGAATGAAAACACAGCTACCGATGACAGCGCCGGCTTGGACAAGGGCAAGATAATCCGGTAATAAATCTGGAAATGGTTGCAGCCGTCAATCCTGGCCGAGTCATCTAGATCCTTGGGAATGGAATCATAGAACTGACGCAGCATGAAGATGAAGAATGCACCGCCACCCAAGAAGGCTCCGATAGTCAAAGGCACATAGGTATCGATCAAGCCGACCTTGGCGAAGATTATATATAGCGGAATCAGGGTTACCTGCGACGGAATCATTAGTGTAGACAAGAGCAGCAGAAACAGGACATTGCGAAACTTAAAGTCAATCCGGGAGAATCCGTAGGCTACAAAAGAACTGGAAAAGACCGTTGCGATTACCACTGTACCCGTGACCTTTATGCTGTTCAAAATGAACGTCGAGAAGGTAAAGCCGGGCAAACCTTTCCAGCCGCTGATGAAGTTGTCAAAGGTGATTTCTGTTGGAATCCATTGAATCGGCACCTGGAAAATCTGACTTGCCGGCTTGAAAGAGCTGCTCACCAGCCATAAGAAGGGAAACAGCATCGTTAGTCCACCGATGATCAAAACCAAGTGGATGCCGGCTTTCTTAACAATAGTACGTGTATATCTGTCTCCTTGCATGCCAAACACAGTTGCCATCCCAATCACCCCCTACATATTCTGGTAATGCACCCAAAAAGCCGAGGACCTGAAAATCAGGAGAGTGAACACCATGATGATGAAGAACAAGATCCATGCCAGGGCA
>JAAZHE010000188.1 GCA_012510855.1 Bacillota bacterium
ATCTGCTCCGCCAGGAGGGTATCGAGGTTACACAGGCTACAGTCTCCCGGGATGTAAAGGAGCTGCGGCTTGTGAAAGTACCTACCGGCAATGGGCGCTACCGCTACGATGCACCCTATGAGGCCACCTCCGGTGATGTGCTAAGGCGGGCCCGCCGCAGTTTCCAAGATTATGTCATCGAGGTCAACTATACCCAAAATATGGTTATAGTCAAGACTCTGTCCGGAACAGCTAACGCCGTGGCCGCGGCTATTGATGCCCTCAGGTGGCCAGAGATCCTCGGGACCATCGCCGGTGATGATACTATTTTAGTCATCCTAAAGGCTGATGCAGATGAGCTGCCCATGGAGCCGGTCAGGACTGTGCTGGAGGAGTTCCGCAAGTTGAGACAGCAGGGATGAGCGGTCTTTTCTTTCGGTCCAGAAGGGGAACTGCTTGGAGGGATCAGATTTGCTGCGGTTGCTGCAGATCAAGAATTACGCTCTCATCGAGTCCCTGGAGCTGGAGTTCGGCCAGGGACTGACCGTCTTGACAGGGGAAACAGGTGCGGGCAAGTCCATTATCCTGGATGCTATTGCCATGCTGACGGGAAGTAGAGCTTATACCGAAGCTATTCGCACCGGTGCTGATTCCGCGTGGCTGGCAGGAGTCTTCGATATCACCCAAATAGACGCCCTAAAGGATCTCCTGGCGGACATGGGATTTGACCATGACGGCTCCGAGCTGGTTATAGCCCGGGAGATTCACAGCTCTGGTCGAAACAAGTGCTGGATCAACGGCAGGCTGGCCACTGTCGCAGCTCTCAAGGAGATTGGCGATTTCTTAGTGGAAATCCAAGGGCAGGAGGAACACCAAACAGTCTTGGACCCGCAGCAGCACTTGGAGATGCTGGATGCAGCCGGAGGAGAGAAGCTTGCGGCCTTGCGCCGGAGGGTGGAGGCTGCTTACGCTCGGGTCCGTGCCCTGGTCCAGGAAAGGGAACGCTTGGTCTTGGATGAACAGGCCCGCCTGCGGCAGGTGGATCTTCTGCAGTTTCAGCGGGATGAGATCGCTGCGGCCAAGCTCACCCTGGGGGAAGAGGAAGAGCTGGCCAGGGAACGGGAAATTCTGCGCCATGGAGAGAAATTGAGGGAAGCAGTTGCCTCCGCCTACGCTTTGCTGCAGGGAGATGGGGCTGGGGCGGGAAGTGTGCTGGACGGTTTGGGAACTGCCATGGGATTTATCCAGCAGGGACAGCGGTACGATGAGCGGCTTACCGGGATACTCCAAATGCTGGAGTCAGCTAATGCCAACATTCAACAGGCAGCCTGGGAATTAAGGGACTACGTCGAGGGTCTGGAGGCAGATCCCGAAAGACTCAATCAAGTGGAAGAGCGCTTGGCCCTGATTCGCCGTTTAGAGAGAAAGTACGGAGAGGGGACGGCAGCCATTCTAGCTTACGGTGAGAAAGTAGCGGCGGAGCTGGAAGAGCTTTTGCGGAGCGAGATCAGGGCAGGAGAGGTTGAAAAGGAGCTGAAGGAGGCGATCCTAGAGCTAAGCGACCTAGCTGGTCGGCTGTCAAAGGCGAGGCAGGCCGCGGCAGAGAGACTGGAAGACCAAGTACTGAAGGAGCTTCCGGACCTCAACTTGGCCAATGCCCGCTTCCAGATCAAGGTAAGCCAAGCTCCTAGCGAAGACGGTATTCCCTATCCCCATCGGGATGGCAAGATCCGGGTGCAAGTGACCAGCCGAGGTGTAGACCAGGTGGAATTTCTGTTTTCCGCCAATCCAGGTCAAGACCTAAAGCCTTTGGCCAAGGTTGCCTCCGGCGGTGAGGCCAGCCGCTTGATGCTGGCCTTGAAGTCGGTGCTGGCGGAAAGTGAAGGTGTGCCGACTCTGGTTTTTGATGAAGTAGATACCGGTATCGGCGGCAGCACAGCCTTGGCTGTAGGAGCGAAGCTGGCAGCACTAGCTCAGCACCGTTAGGTCTTATGTGTAACCCATCTGGCCCAGGTTGCCGGTGCAGCAGATCATCACTTGGCAATTTACAAAGAAGTGAGCAGCGGTTCGACCCGGGTAGTTGTGAAGCCTTTGGATGGCGAAGGCCGGGTACAGGAGATTGCCCGTATGCTGGCGGGAGATGGGGACTCAGAGGTTAGTCGGCAGCACGCCCGCCAATTACTTGCCCAGCGGTCTACTTCCTAACATAGCTCCCTCGGGGGGCGGGAATCATAAGGGTCAGGCAAAGCCTTAGGCCCTTTTTTTGTTTCCCGATTTATCCGATGAGGAGCGTGAAGTTAATGGGTAGCAGCAAACGGCGTCTTGCAGTAGTTGCGATTTTCATCATCCTTCTCGCTTCTGGGTCATTCTTCTTGTTTTCCCTCCTTAGACTGCCGGTTCACATGCGGCTGCTGGCAGGACAAGAGCAACTTTTGCAGGCCCTTCCCCTCTTTACAGTCAAAGACTTAACCGGGTCCAAGGGAATCCTGGTCAAAACCGATGAAGGCTTTACTCTCCGCCCCCGAGAGTTGGGCCGGGTGGATCTGGAATGGAGATTCATGGACTTAATCCCCCTCAGGCAAATGGTGGTGGACGTGGTCCCTCAAATCTATGTCCGTCCCGGCGGACAAGCAGTGGGGATTCTTCTTACCACAAGGGGACTTATCGTCAGTCGGACTTTTCCCGTGATGGGCGTTGATGGGAGGGAGTATCATCCAGCCAGGGATGCAGGCATTCTACCGGGGGACATTATCGAAGAAATCGCGGGCCAACCGGTGCGGAGCATACAGCATGTGGCTGCTTTAGTCGATGGACTGGGTCAATCGAGGCAGGAGATCGTGCTAACCGTTAGGAGGGAGGGGAAAAGGCTTCCTGTGCGGATCCGCCCGGCTGTGGTGGACTCCGGCCGGGGGAGAAACTCGGCCCCAAGGTACATGTTGGGGATGGTTTTGGAGGAACCTACCGCAGGAGTCGGCACTTTGACCTTCTATCATCCGGCATCGGGGAAGTATGGGGCTTTGGGGCATCTAATCACCACTCCCACCAGCAGCCCAGCCTTTGTCGATGATGGCCGGATCGTCCGTGCCCAAATATCTGAAATCCGCCGGGGTATGCGGGGAAGTCCCGGAGAGAAAAGAGGCACCTTTCGCAGTGAACATGATGCCATCGGGACCATCGAGAAGAACACCAAATTCGGGATCTTTGGGCACCTTACCGCCAACGTTCCGCCTTCGCGATGGGACCGGGAGGTGCCGGTGGCCCTGGCGGCTGATGTGCGGTTGGGGCCAGCAGAGATATTGACAGTGGTCGATGGTGAACAGGTGGAGTCCTTCGCAGTGGAAATCATCAAGGTCAATGCCCAAAGCCGTCCCGATGACAAGGGGATAGTACTTAAAGTAACCGATGAACGGCTGCTCAATCGAACTGGTGGGATCATCCAGGGCATGAGCGGTAGTCCCATATTGCAAAACGGGGCTCTAGTTGGTGCCGTAACCCACGTCTTCGTCAACGATCCCCAGCGGGGATATGGAATCTTTGCGGAATGGATGCTCCACGAAGCAGGTCTATGGTCACAAGGTTCCAAGACAGCCCAGGCACCTTGCACAGTCCAAGATACAGCCCTTGCCTCCTAAAGCTTGATTGGAAGGAACCCCCTAAGAAGTGCCGAATTGTGGAACAGGCACTAACTCACGGGGTGGTAGTCTGTGACAGATGATGCAATTCGGGTCCTAATAGTAGATGATAACAAGGAGATCTGCACCTTCCTAAAGGCTTGGATCAATAAAGCGCCGGACATGGTGTGTGTCGGCACAGTCCACGACGGCCTTACCGCTGTTAAGAAAGTGGTGGAGCTGAAACCCGATGTAGTTATCCTCGACCTGGTACTTCCCCACATCGATGGTTTGGCGGTATTGGAGGAGATGGAGCGGCAAAGGATAACAAGTAAGTTCGTGATCCTCACTGCCTTAGGTGGAGAGGACCTTGTTGAGAGGGCCTTGGATTTGGGCGCCCACTGCTTTGTGACGAAGCCCTTTGAGCCATCCCTTTTACTACAGCGGATTCGAGAAGCTGTCCGCGGAGACAGCGCAGGCGAGGGAGGGCCGGAGATAAGATGCTCCTTTAGGCAGCGGCAAGCCGTCATTGAAGAGCTTATCGCTCGCCGCCTCACTGAACTGGGGGTTCCAGCCCACTACAAGGGGTACCGCTACCTAAAGGACGGGATTTCCTTGGTCATTGAGGATGCGGAGCTCTTGAGCCGTGTAACCAAGGTGCTATACCCGGTAATTGCCAAGCGTCACCGTACGTCACCGGAAAAGGTTGAGCGGGCCATGCGCCACGCCATCGAGACAGCCTGGTCCCGGGGGGATGTAGAGGTTCTTCACCGCACCTTTGGTTATTCAGTGGACGCCAACCGGGGTCGCCCCACCAACTCTTCCTTCATCGCCAAACTGGCTGATCAGATCAGGTTGGAACTAAAAACCAAAGAG
>JAAZHE010000189.1 GCA_012510855.1 Bacillota bacterium
GTGTCAACCATTACTGTAACGCCGTTGTCGCTCAACACCACAACAGCATCCGGCAACCCTTGGGCCATCAGGAGCCCCTCTAGTTCCATCTCTACCTCGGAACCAGTCATAATGCTCAACAGCCTTTCTTGGGCGGCCATCCGCTGCTCCTCGGAACTGGATGAGTCGGTGATAATCCCCTGCAGCGTCTCCAGCTGCCGGGACCGGCTTCGATCCCTTTCCCAGCGGAATTCTGAAAAACTGTCCCGCCGGCTCAAGGGCTGCACAGACACGGTCAAAGTTCCGGCAGTTGGCACTGCCAGAGTAAAATCCTCCCCGTAGACAGGGCTGACAGGCAGATACTCATCAATGAGCTCATCCCTTACAATGGTAAACTGTCCCTCCTCGCCTAAAGCCAAGACAGGATCGGGCTCAGGATCCAAGTCCAGACCCTCTACAGGCTCCGCCGGCTCCTCTTGGCTGCCATTGGGTTCTCCAGCCTCACCTTGGAGCCCCTCGTCAATACCCGGCGGATTTGTCCAGTTTTCCAGCGGCTGGCCCGCTTGTTTTCCGGTCATCCATTTAGGCCAAAGTACGATGCCCCTACTGGGAAGGCTAGTACTCAAGTCCAGGTTGTTCCATACCAGCCACAGCAGGCAAGCCAGAGCCAAAACCACCAAAAGTCCTTTTAACAGTCTTCTGCCGGAGATCACGTAGAACATAGCACTACCCCCAATCACTTGCTCCTCGGTACCACCGTTACCCGGTGGGGCGGAATATCTACAGCGGTTTCCACCGCCCGGCTGATGAGCAGCCTGATGCCGGGATCCTTGGCGCCATCGGCCACCACTAACACCCCGGCCACTTTAGGTCGATGTTCAGCCAGGATGATGGGTGAATCTCCATTTTTCTGCCCATCCCTCAGAATCACCACCTTTTCGTTCCACCGCTCAGAGACAACCCGGCGCTTGCCTCCCGCGGTATCTGTCTCTTCTGTCACCGTCTGATCGCCGTTTACATCCTTGGCAAGCTCCAGGCGGCTGCCGGTGCTTAGGGTAACCATGACATCAACATTGCCAACTCCATCAACTCTAGACAGAATGGCTGCCAGTTTTCCCTCGATTTCTTTCCCATAGTTTTCATAATTAGGATTGGAAAAAGATATGCCACCCACAGCCAGTTGTGCCTCCCCGTTGAGATCACCACTGGTGTCATACCGGGGCGTTACCGGAATGGCGCCCCTTTGGCTCGTTGCCTGAAGAACTAAAGCTGCAGCCAGGATCACCATCAAGAGATAACCGATGAGCTTGCGCTGTCGGTCGGTGAGGGGAATCCCGTTCCTTTCTGGCTTTCCTTGGGGCCACCATTTATCCCATAAATCCCGCAGCCGCATAGAGTATCTCCCCCTATCCTGCGATGCTCACGATAACCGCTTCCGGCTCCAGACCGTAAAAATCAGCCACCAGGGTCTGCACCCGGGATGCTAAAGAGTCCCACGGTAGGCCTTGGGGTTCATCCTGTCGGGTCAGTTCTCCCCCTATGATCAAGACCGGTGCCACCGGCTCAATCATGGCACTAGACCCATTTCCCTGGGAAGCATGTTCTCTAGAATATCCCTCCTCGTCCAGGTACAAATGGACAACCACCCGCTCGAGGCCGCCTCCTACACCTATCTGTGCGGCTACCTTAGCATCTTTTACCCCGGGAAATAGGCTGAGGAGTGAACTCAACTGTTTGTTTGTTTGATTGACCATCTGTTCTCGCATTACGCTGCTCCCCTTCTCTATTAAACGTTCTGCCTGCTTCTGCAGCCGATCTACTTCTAGCATTCCACTTTGTTCCGCCGTCAAAGCGCGGCTCAATCTCAAACCCGCGGCTATAGAGTCTTTATTGAGCAGGAAACGTGACCCGATGAAGGGCTGGAGCATTAAAGCAACCAGGAGCAGACCGGTAATCAACCTGGCGAACTTCCTCATCGCCCCGTTGGGCATCAGCATGAGGAATAAACCGGCGAACATGAGAAAGCCGATGAGTTCCTTGAGCCACTGGAGCACCGCTACCCACCTACCTAAGAACTGCTGTGAGGTTACCCATTCCCACCATCAAGGTGACTGTCAGGAAGAACATCAAGGCAGCAGTCAGTACAGCCACAAAGACAACAGTCAGGACGTTGCCGCAACTGGTCAGGGCAGATATCAAGCGGGAGTCACTGATAGGCTCGATGACGGCGGTGACTATGCGGTAAATGAACACTAGGACAAGGATTTTGATTAAGGGAAAGGCCGCCAGGAGCAATATGCCGCTGAGGCCCAAAACGCCCAATCCGTTCTTGATCAAGAGGGAGCCTCCCACAGCCACATCTAGAGCCTGGGAAAAGGTATTGCCTAAGATGGGCATGATCTTGCCGCCGAGATACTTGGCCGCCCGCATGGTTACACCATCTGCCACCGGTGCCAGCATTCCCCTGGCGGTGACCATCGCTGCAAAGGCAACAAAGGCTGTTCCCAAGAGTAGGCCGGCAACTCGTTCCGTCAGACCAGCCAGCCGCTTGACGGGGAACTCGTGAAATAGGTTCCCGACAATTCCCAAGACAACGGCCACCTGGAGGAGTGGGAAAATCACCTTTTGCACCAACGCACCCATTGAACCCACCGCGACAACTAGGATGGGATGAATTAATGCTGCCGAGGTTATGCCTCCCACCGCGGCCAGTGTCGTAGAAAGGAGGGGCAGCAGAGCATACATAAAGGACATCATGGCATCAATGGCTCCCGTTCCGGCAGCCACTGCCACCTGAAAGCTGTTAAGACCAAGGTGCAGCAAAATCAAGAGACAGCAGGCCACAGAGACATCGATGCTGTCAGAACTGAGAAAGGAGACCTGCAGGTTCTGCAGCAAAGCCCCTATAACAGCCAAAACCAAAAGCCCGGTCAACAGGCGGAAATTAGCCACTACTTCCCTAAATAGGTAATTGAATAGGTCTTGGACCAGTCTGCCCCAGTCCATCCCCTTGCTCCCCAAGATGATTTCCCTCAGGTCCAAGGAAGGCAGCTGGGCCTGGACATCCCCATGGACAGCGGCCAACGTCCGCTCGATTTCCCTGGTGTCCAGCTCCCTCAACTGGGCATCCACCACTTTCTCCAAGATAGAATTCAAGTCGGAGGCCCCGGCGAAACCGGAACTTGCAAGAACAAGTGCTAAGAATAAAGCTGCTGCAATCAGCCTTTGCACCCAGTCTCCCCCCTAAGGCAAGAGGTTGACCAACACATCTACTACTCCCACCACAATTGGTAGAGCGATAATCATTATCACCAGCTTACCGGCGAATTCAACCACCATAGCCAGGCTGTCCTCCCCGGCATCTTTGCAGATCTGGGAACCAAAGGCAGTGATGTAGGCAGCGGCTAAGGTTCGCAACAGGACATCAAAATAACCTCCCGACACCCCTGCCCCCCGGCCCAGTTGGTAAAACACACCGATCATGTCCCTCAAGGGGTTGAGTACCCGCAGCACGATAACCACCGTAAACAAGATGGCTAAAACCGCGGCATACTCAGGATAGCTGGAGCGGAGATTGACCTGGATGAAGGATAGGATCAGGGCAGCCAGCACCACCGGCACGATTTCAGACACTGTGCTCCCTCCGTTAGTACCAGCGAAATACGCTTTCCACCTGTTCAAACAGTCGGGCAATCATCTGAATGAGCCACAGAAGGACGATGACTACGCCGGCCAGGCTCAGCATATGGGCCTGTTCCTTCCGGTCTGCCTGCTGCAGAAATATGTTGAGGATAGCAATCAGGATGCCGACACCGGCTATGCGGTAGATTACGCTTAAATCCACTGCCCCTTTCCCCTCCCAAAAATTCAGTCAGTTTGTCCATAGGCTGCGTCTCGGCACAGCAAACCCTTGTGCCAGCCGGCTCTAAACTAGAACAAGCACTAATGCCCCTCCTGTCGCCCAGCCCAGCACCCTGTAAAGGCGGACCAGCTTTCCTGGACCCTTTGGGCTTCTATTTCCTGCTGACCCAAGGCCTCTCGGGCCAGGCGCAGGTGCCGGGATTGGTCCTCCCGGTGGGAAATCCCCAGGTTTTCTCCCAGGTCCAGCAGGATTCGCTCATCATCGGGGGTCAAGACCAAGTATTCCCTGGACTTGGCAACTGCCTTTCTCCAGGCCTCTTGAACGGACATATCCCCATAGTGAAGCAGCTCTGCTGCATCGTGAAACAAGCGGTTGACCGGCGGTGCTGCGAGGTGCCCGAGTTCCTCCAGCGCCTCCGGCAAGAAGGTCATGCTGCAGCTAACCTCGGTCTCCAGCCGGCTGAGGGCACTCTGCAGGCTCCGGAGCTGACGGGGCCGCTCTCTGATGGACCCGCTGAGAATCCAGCCTGCGGCACCGCTGGCACACATGATAACCAAACACAGGCTCAAGCGAAAAAGGAACAAGCCGGTCACCCCATCTTCTAGTGAATTCTATAGGGATAGGTTTCCACTTATGCCAAGTTTCGCTAAAGCATCTCTACCTTCTCCACAGTGCCGGGTCCCCGGCGGCGGCTGAGGAGGACAAATCTCCGAAAGACATGGTTTTGCGCCAACAGCCTGCCCCCTGGACGCTTATTTACCCCTTCCCAAGAGTCGCCATGGATGCTGGCCAGGACGCTAATCCCCGCGGCGGCAGCCTCAACCACTGCCAAAGCATCCTCCAATGTGCCCAGCTCATCGGTGACTAACACATCGGGAGCCAGGGCCCTTACGGCGACTGCAATCCCCTCTGCCTTGGGGTAGCCGTCCAGCACATCGGTGCATGGGCCGCAATCGGCCTGGGGCTCGCCTTGCCACACCGCCGCAATCTCACCCCGCTCATCGACAATAGCCACAGTATGGCGGAGCCAGCTTCCGGGCTTTCCCCAAGAAAGCTGCCGGGCAATATCCCGGATTAGGGTGGTCTTACCGCAGCCAGGAGGGGAAACCACTAGGGTGGATTGGAATCTCCCTTCGCCATCGATCAGCTGGGGGAGGATAGGCATCGCTGCATCCGGCACTTCCCTAGCCAGCCGTATATTGAGCTGCCCTAAGTCCCGAACGGCCTGGAGGCGGCCTTGTTCCACATAGCCGCTCCCGGTTATTCCCACCCGGTGCCCGCCGGGAAGAGTTAAGAAACCCTGCACCAGTTTATCCTCCACCATGTAGACTGATGAACGAGTCATCAGCTGCAAAGTGAGGCGGCAGTCTTGTCCCCTCACTTGGTAGCCCCTGAGGGGGTCTAGTTCAGGCCTTCCTGTTGGGGATATAAAGACTATGCCGGAGTTTGTCACCAGAGCCAAGGGCCGTCCCTGGCGAATCCGGATCTCCAGGGTTTCTGCCTTGAGGCTTTCCGGCACCCTGCCCAAGATGTCCCGAAGCGGGCTGGCTGTATACTTGAGCACCTGGTCATAACCCACTCTTTCCCGCAATCAGACTCCCCCTTGTCCATGTATATGGCTGGATCGACCAAAATAGAAGGTGAAGATAAAAAAAGACTGTCTCACAACCCTAAGGGCGGAAACAGTCTGAAACACTCTATTGAATATACTTACTAAAGGCGGCTAGTTACTCTTCGTCCTCATCGTCTTCATCTTCGTAATCAAAGAGCTCATCATAGTCCTGGAAATTTTCCCCTTGATGGACCACGCCGCCGCATTCCGGACAGGTAACCTGTACATCGTCATCATAAAGGAAGCCTTCCTCAAAGGTCACCGGCTCCCCACACTCGGGACACTCTACTTCCACCCAGTCCTCATCATCATCGGCGTCGCCGTAGACCTCTTCTTCCAGCTCCATTAAGTCGCTATCAATGGCCTCGACATACTCACCTAGCTCATCTTGGTTGGCGCTCAAGGCATTGATGGCTACCGCTAGATCATCGAGGATATCCAAGAGATGATCCCAAAGGACGCGGTCACCCGAATCTTTACCGGACAGATTTCCCCCCTCTAGCAATCCCCTAAGATACGCAATTTTTTCCTTTGCAGTCTTCACCAGCAGCACTCCCTTTGGTTGAGATTCCAGTGTGGAGAGAGAACCTCACCACCCATAGCCAGCCAGTATAGTCTACCACTAAGCCCGGGACAAGTATTCGCCGGTGCGGGTATCGATCTTCAGGACATCGCCTTCTTCAATGAAGAGCGGTACTTGGACAACCAAACCAGTTTCCAAAGTGGCTGGCTTAGTGCCGCCGGTAGCCGTATCTCCCTTGAACCCAGGCTCAGTATGGGTTACCACAAGTTCCACGGCCGTGGGCAGATCGACACCTATGGCTTCTCCTTCATAGAACTGAATGCCGATGACCATGTTCTCTTTAAGGTACGGCACAGCACCCTCCAACGCGCTCGCGGGCAGACTAATCTGTTCATAGGTCTCGGTATCCATGAAATGGTACTCATCTCCGGAGTTATACAGATACTGCATCTCTTTAGTTTCAATCCGGGCACGAGCCACCCTTTCCCCAGCTCGGAAAGTCCTTTCTGCCACGGCTCCGGTGCGGAGGTTCTTGAGCTTAGTCCGGACAAAAGCTGCTCCTTTACCGGGTTTTACGTGGAGAAACTCAACTACACTCCAGATTTCCCCATCTATCTCCAAAGTTAATCCTGTTCTCAGGTCATTTACCGAAATCATTGCGCTCCTCCTTCTCGCACAAGCATTTACTCCCCTTGGGTTTACTCACCGCCAAGCTCCAGTAGTTCCTTGGTACTCTGGGTGAGAATCCGACAGCCGGTCTCTGTCACCACCACCAAGTCCTCAATCCGCACGCCGCCAAAACCAGGAATATAGATCCCTGGTTCCACTGTAACCACCATTCCCGGCTGCAAAACAGCTTCTGCCTTTGGAGCCAGACGGGGATCCTCGTGGATGGCAAGTCCTACACTATGGCCAAGTCCGTGACCGAAGTACTCACCGTAACCGGCATCGGCAATTATTCCTCGGGCGACTGCGTCGATCTCCTTGCCCGTCTTGCCGGCTTTGACGGCAGCGACCGCGGCCCGCTGCGCATCCAGTACAATATTATACAACGTGCGGCTCCTCTGACAAGCTTTTCCGATGACTACGGTTCGGGTCATGTCGCTGCAGTAGCCATTCACCCGAGCACCAAAATCCATTACGACAAGGTCACCCTCTTGCAGGGGGCGATGGCTGGGAACAGCATGGGGAAGTGCTCCATTGGGGCCGCTGGCTAGGATAATATCAAAGGCCAGGGCTTCGGCGCCCTTCTGCCGCATGAGGAACTCAAGCTCTAGGGCCAGATCCTTTTCTGTCACTCCGGGACGCATATGGGGCAAGAGCTCCGACCAAGCCTCATCCCCGATGGCAGCAGCCTTCTCTATACAAGCGATCTCCTCATCGGACTTAACCATTCTAAGCCCTTCCACCAGCCCAGGGGCGGGCACCCACTCAATTTCCTCAAGCTTCTCCTGCCACTTGGTATATTGATCATATGTAACAATATCGCTTTCAAACCCGACTCTCCGGCAGCCGTATTCATCCAATACTTCCTTGACCGTTGTGAGGTAGTCTTCATAACGGCGCACCTGGAACTGCGGTGCCTGGGCAGTTGCCTGCTCTATATAGCGAAAGTCGGTAATTAGAACCGCTGCATCCTGGGAAATCACCAAGGTTCCCGCGGAACCAGTGAAACCGCTCATATACCGGCGGTTGGCTGCCCCCAACACCAGCATTGCATCAAGCTCTTTTTCCTGCAGCTTTTTCCGCAAATTAGTCAATCTCGACATTTTCCCGCCTACCCGGCACGGATAGGCTGTCACTCCCTTCCCTCATCAAGCATTATGGGTTCCTTTATCTAAGCTTCCTTCCTTCTCCTGCTAATAATGCTAACCAGCCCCCGCAGCCCCAACAGATAACTATCGGCCCCGAATCCTACCACCTGACCGCAGCAAACAGGAGCTGTCACCGACCGGTGGCGGAAGGACTCCCGCTGGTGAATGTTGGATATGTGCACTTCCACCACTGGCAGGTTGACGGCGGCAATGGCATCCCGAATAGCGTAGCTGTAATGGGTGTAGGCTGCGGGATTGATCAGAATGCCATCCACACTGTCCCGACAGGCTTGGATGCAGTCTACCAGATCCCCTTCATGGTTGCTTTGGAAAAACTCCAGCTTACAGCCCAATTCTTGGGCCAAGACTTCCAGGGCGGCCTCAATCTCAGCTAGCGTAGCGCTACCGTAGACACCAGGTTCCCTACTGCCCAAGAGATTTAGATTGGGGCCGTTGATCACCTTGATTTTCACTGGAGAACACCCCCTTCTTGGGCCTCCAGAGCAAAGATCAGCTCATCTTCCCCGACGATCTCCCCGATTCTGGCTTTGCCCAAGGTCTCCAAGAGAACGAAACGGAGTCTCCCAGACCGGACCTTCTTGTCAAACCGGCAGGCCTCCACCACCGCGGAAATGGGTAGACCCTCGGTTCTAGTGGGCAATCCCCACATCTTGAGCAAATTGATTATTCTCTCCAACTCCGCCCGGGATAGATATCCCCGCTTATAGGAGATAATAGCCGCGGTAACCATCCCGATGGCCACTGCTTCACCATGGGTATACTGCCCATATCCGGCCACTTTCTCCACCGCATGTCCTACAGTGTGGCCAAAATTCAAGATCTCCCTATACCCCGCCTCCTTGGTATCTGCCGCTACCACCTGGGCCTTTAGCTGGCAGGCAGCTTTCACCCAATGGATAAGGATACTAGAAGACACCATCGAAGCCGTATCAGTATAGACATTGGCTTCCAGTTCCGACACGAGATTCTCATCGGCAATCAGCCCGCACTTGATGATCTCCGCTATACCTGTCAGAACTTCCCGGTAAGGAAGAGTCCCCAGGGTGGCTAGATCTGCCGCCACCAAAACCGGCTGATAGAAGGCACCGATCAGGTTTTTGCCCCTCGAGTGGTTGACACCGACTTTGCCGCCTACAGAACTGTCCACTTGGGCAAGGAGAGTGGTGGGTGCCTGCACCAGCTTCACACCCCGCATGTAGGTGGCCGCGGCAAAACCAGCTATATCTCCTACAACCCCGCCGCCTAGGGCAACGATGCCGGAGCGGCGGTCAAGCCCAGCTTGAAAGGCGGCCTCGTAGATGGACTCAACGGTCCTTAGAGTCTTATACTCCTCCCCATCGGGGATTACTGCTAGATTCCACCTCAGGCCGGCCGAATCAAGTGAGGCCGCTACTTTTTCTTCGCAAAGGGCCAATACCGTGGGATTAGAAACCACTAGTATCTGCTCCAATCCAGCTTCGCTTCTCAGCCGCTCTCCTAGGTTTTCCAAGATCCCCTTACCAAAATGGATCTGGTAGGGACTATCGGCCACCTTCACCGTGCGATGTTCAACCTTCCAAGTTCCGGGTTTGGCCGAATCCTCCTGGGAAGCACTCCTCTCCCACCAGCCAGCAATAATCTCCACTATCGCCTCCGGCGCCTTAGTTGCATCGACAACCAAATCGCACATGCTGTAGGCAAGGCGCCGTTCTTCCGCCAGCCGGATCCACTTGGCCATACCCTCTTCCACCATAGCCTCCAGGTCATCGGTTGCTGTGCTTGATGCCTTGACCAAGGGCCTGCTTCCATCAAAGGTGAGCCGCTGGGCAGCAGTACCGGCATCCAGAGCCAGCCATACCACCGGGTGATTCTTCAGTAAAGCGAGATTCTCTTCCTTGGTTACTACTCCCCCACCGGTAGCGATCACCTGGTTTCGTCGGTTAAGGACCTTCTGCAGGATGGCTGTCTCTAAGGTTCGAAAGCGATCTTCGCCGCATTCCTCAAAGAGCTGTCTGATACTGACACCGGCTTGCCTTTCAATTTCCCGATCCAAATCGACAAACTCCATCCCCAGCCGCCCCGCTAAGGCCTGTCCCACCGTGGTTTTCCCTGCACCCATCATTCCTGTTAATACTAGATTCGCATTTCCCATTGCTTCCTCCAATTCTCCCTGGGCCCCCTCAAGGATCGGGGAGAGGTTCTGGAGAGAGTGAGGCAAGATGGGAACGGTACCTCTCCTCAATCTCCTCCAAACTGTCTCCGCCAAATTTTTCCAAGAAGGCCGAAGCCAACACCCATGCCACCATGGCTTCACCCACCACAGCCGCAGCAGGCACCGCGCAGACATCGGAGCGCTCAACCCCGGCCGCTACCGGTCTGAGGTTCTTTAGATCCACCGAATACAGCGGCTCATACAGGGTTGGAATCGGCTTCATCGCCGCTTGGACTACAATTGGTGAACCATTGCTGATGCCGCCTTCGATCCCCCCTGCCCGGTTGGTCTTTCTATAAAACCCGCCGGCAGTCAGCCATAGCTTATCTTGCCAGGAGAAAGCATCGCTCCTATCTGATCCCAAGCTCTCTTGGCTCCCGGAGTCATAGAAGATCTCATCATGTACTTGAGATCCCCGCCGCCAAGCTGCTTCAAAACCTATGCCTATCTCAACTCCCTTGATGGCAGGGATAGACATTAGAGCCTGGGCCAGCTGTCCGTCTAACCGGCGGTCCCAGTGGACGTGGCTGCCGAGACCTACAGGCACCGGCCGAGCCACCACTTGGAAAACCCCGCCCAAAGAATCTCCTGCGGCCCTAGCCACCTCGATTTCCTCCATCATGGCTTGAGCTGCCCGAGGATCAGCACAGCGAACCGGGGAGCCTTCAGCCAGCTCTTTCAGCCGCTGCCAATCACCGGGAAGCTCCTCGGCTCTAATACGGCCAATCTGAACCACATGAGAGAAAATCTCAATGGCAAAGTGAGCAAGCAACCGACGGGCCACGGCTCCCACCGCAACCCGCACGGCCGTCTCCCGGGCACTGGCCCTCTCCAGGATATTCCTGGCGTCCCCAGTCCGATACTTCAACATACCGGAAAGATCGGCATGTCCCGGCCGGGGCCGGGTCACTTCACGGGAATCCGACGGCAGTGAAGGCTCTGCAACAGCCATGGCCCCCTGCCAGTTCTGCCAGTCCCGGTTGGCCACCTCCAAACCAATGGGAGTGCCGAGGGTCCTTCCCCAGCGCACTCCTGATACAATCCGAACAGCGTCTTTCTCTATTTGCATCCTGCCGCCCCGGCCGAACCCTTGCTGTCTGCGGGCAAGGTCCCGGTTGATGTCTTCCTCCGACAGGGATAGGCCAGCCGGCATTCCCTCAATGATCCCAAGAAGACCTTGGCCGTGGGACTCTCCGGCAGTCAAGAACCTCAACGCCATCACTCGTACCTACTCTCCACTGACGGTAATTCCTTCCACCACCAGGCTGGGTGACCCCACCGACCCGTAAAAGCGCAGATCCTTACCAACAGCAACCAACCGCTTCAGGAAGTCGATGAGATTACCGGCGATGGCAATGCCCCGCACCGGCCGGACAGGTCTTCCATTTTCCAGCCAAAGGCCCGCGGCCCCCACTGAAAACTCACCGGAAATAGGATTGGCTGTATGCATACCCATGACGCTGGTTACATACA
>JAAZHE010000190.1 GCA_012510855.1 Bacillota bacterium
TGCTGCCCAAGGAAGATGATTCCAAGGAGGAAGCTGCCAGCGCTTCTCATCCCGGTTCAGCCTCAGCGGAGGCCTTGACTGTGGATACCGATGAAGCCCCATAGTAGTCTTGTTACAGAGAATTGGTTGACGTTGCCTATTACTTGCCGTATAATGTAAGTCAATTGAGTGCAACAGCTATGAAGGGGATAGTAGGAAAAACAGGGAGTGGGTGCAGCGAGCCGGGATGGGTGAAAGCCCGGTACCACTGGTTTTGCCGAAGATCACCCCGGAGCTGCCGGGTGAAAGGCTGATTTAGCAGCCGATTAGCCTAGGCCGGTCCATGCCCGTTACCGCATGCTGAGCTGGGCGCAGGCTCGCCATTGGCGGTCTGGGTCAATTGGGGTGGTACCGCGGGTCCTCTCGTCCCTAAGGGATGAGAGGATTTTTAGTTGTCGGGGTGTTAACCAAGAATAAGAGCAGTATGGCAAGCGAGGAGCGTGCCTTTAGGAGGTTCCGTGATGAACTACCAGGATACGGTTCAATTACCAAAGACCGAGTTTCCCATGCGGGGTAATCTCCCCCAGAGGGAGCCGTTGATCCAAGAAAAATGGTGCAAGGAAGACTATTATCGCCAGCTGCGGGAAAAGCGCAAGGGTCAGCCCAAATATATTCTCCATGATGGACCGCCGTATGCCAACGGCCATATTCACTTGGGAACTGCAGTAAATAAGGTGCTCAAGGACATTGTGATCCGGTCTCGTACCATGAGCGGCTTTGATTGTCCCTATGTTCCCGGTTGGGATGTCCATGGACTGCCCATTGAACACGCCTTAGTGCGGCAGTTGGGTGTAGACCGCCATGCCCTTTCCCCAGTTGAGTTTCGGAAGAAATGTAAGGAGTTTGCCCTCCACTGGCTGGATATTCAGCGCAACGAGTTTAAGAGGTTGGGTGTCTGGGGCGAATGGGATAACCCCTATGTGACCCTTACCCCGGAATACGAAGCTAAACAGGTGGAGATCTTCGGAGCCATGGTTACTCAGGGCTACATTTACCGAGGTCTCAAGCCGGTGTATTGGTGCGCCGAGTGTGAATCATCTTTGGCGGAGGCGGAAGTTGAGTATCACGATCACACTTCCCATGCTATCTACGTCAAGTTTCCTGTAGCCAACGGTCAGGGCAAGATCCCCACCGATGAGCCGGTGTATGTGCTTATCTGGACCACAACGCCCTGGACTCTGCCGGCCAATGAGGCAATTGCTCTGCATCCGCAGCTGATGTACGTGCTGGTAGAAACTGAAGCCGGTAGAATGATCATGGCTGAAGAGCGGGTAACTGCCGTGGCTGAGGAAACCGGTCTCAAACAGGTGGAGGTCCTGCAGCGCTGGTCGGGCCAGGAGTTGGAAGGCGTGCTGTGCCGGCATCCCTTTAGAGATAAGACCTCACTGGTGATCTTGGCTGATCATGTTACCCTAGAGCAAGGTTCCGGCTGTGTTCATACAGCACCGGGCCACGGCTTGGAGGACTACTCGGTGGGAGTTAAGTATGGGCTGCCGGTCTTTGCCCCTGTTGACAATCAGGGGAGATTCACCCAAGAGGCCGGCAAATACGCGGGCATGAAGCTAGATGATGCCAATCATGTAATTGTTTCCGACCTTAAGGCGTTGGATTTGCTTCTGCACCACTCCAAGATCGAGCATCCTTATCCCCACTGCTGGCGCTGCAAGAACCCCATCATTTTCCGGGCGACGGAACAGTGGTTTGTGTCCATTGAGGATTTCCGGGAAAAAGCCTTAGAGGCCATAGAGAGTGTGCAGTGGATTCCGAGGTGGGGAATTGATCGAATCAGCAACATGGTGAGGGAAAGAAATGATTGGTGCATCTCCCGCCAGCGGCTTTGGGGAGTTCCAATCCCTATCTTCTACTGCAGGTCCTGCGGTGAACCTTTGGTCAATGGCGAGACCATTAAGCGGGTAGCAGATCTTTTCCGACGGGAAGGTTCCGATGCCTGGTTTACCCATGATGCTGAGGAGATACTTCCACCGGGTACCACCTGTAGTGCCTGCGGTCACCAAGGCTTCGTGAAAGAAAAGGATATCATGGACGTCTGGTTCGATTCCGGTTCCAGCCATATGGCCGTGCTGGAGCAGCGGGATGGGCTCCACTGGCCTGCTGACCTGTACCTGGAAGGCAGTGACCAGCACCGGGGATGGTTCCAGTCGTCGCTCTTGACTTCAGTGGCTGTGCGGGGTGTTGCGCCCTATAAAGCAGTCTTGACCCACGGCTTCATCGTCGATGCCGAGGGAAGGAAGATGTCCAAATCCCTAGGCAATACAGTGGCTCCAGACGAGATTATCAGCCGTTACGGTGCCGATGTCCTCAGGCTGTGGGCTGCTTCGGCAGATTACCGGGGAGACATTCGGGTATCACCCAAGATCCTACAACAGATGTCGGACGTATACAGGCGGATTCGCAATACCATCCGATTCATGCTGGGCAATCTCGCTGATTTTCAGCCTTCAGCAGACCGGGTATCGAGGGAGGAGCTGCCTGAGATTGACCGGTACATTCTAGCCCAGTTCTACCGCCTGACAGAGAGGGTTATCAAGGCCTATGATGACTATGAATTCCACGTTGTGTACCATGCCGTGCACAACTTCTGCACAGTTGATCTGAGCAGCTTCTATCTCGATGTGGTCAAAGACAGACTCTACTGTGATGCCCCGGATTCCTTGAGCCGGCGGGCAGCCCAAACTGTCATCTGCGAGATCTTGGCGGGGCTAGTGCGGCTGATTGCACCGATCCTAGTCCACACAGCGGAAGAAGCTTGGGAACACCTGCCAGAGGAACTCCGGGACGGCCCTAGTGTTCATTTCAGCACCTGGCCGACAGTGGCAAAAAGCATTTTGGATGAAAGTGCCGAGGAGAAGTGGGGTCTGTTCATGGCCGTTCGCCGGGAAGTGGCAAAGGCCTTGGAGCAAGCTAGGATGGAAAAGACAATTGGCAGTTCCAATGATGCCGGGGTTACCATCTATCCAGATGCTGAGTTCTACCAAGTCCTGAACCAGTTCGATACTGGGGAATTGGAAGCGCTGTTCATTGTCTCCGAGGTCGAAATCGCTGAACCTGGGAGTCCGGCGCCAGATAGCGCTTGGACCGGTGAAGACGGCCGCCTAAAGGTACTGGTCCGCCCACCCAAGGGCGAGAAGTGTGCCAGGTGTTGGCGGTATTCACCCTTTGTAGGCACTGCGGAGGATCATCCTAGCTTGTGCCAGCGGTGCTATGAGGTAGTCACTCAGCACGTTCCCGCCAGTTAAGCTGGTTTGTGAAAGAATTTTGAACCCGAGACTGCACCCATTAGCAGGATACCTGCCGGTGGGTGCAGTCTGCTGTCTCTTGCCAAAGGTGGTGAACTCCTCAAGGTGATTTTGTACCTTCTTGGGGAAGGCTAAAGACTGACAATGCTGGGCAGTGGGTTGGGAGCTTGAGGGAAATGGCTGAGGTAAGTGACAAGTTGCTTGGGGTCTTACTAAAAAAGCTGAACCAGCTCAATGAGGCCTTGGAAAAGGCCAGCATAGCGGAGTATGTGGAACTGTTTCGAAATCCCACGCGGTTAATGTACTTCAACTTCTTGGCTGGTATCTCCCGGGGATTTGGCATCGCCTTTGGCTTTACAGCCGTTGGTGCCGTTTTTCTTTATATTTTGGGAAAGGCGGCTTCACTGAATCTCCCCGTGATTGGTCACTTTATCGCGGAAATAGCCCGCATTGTCGAAGCTGAACTTCGCCGTTTCCCCTGAGGTAGTATTTGATGTTTTGAAATGGAAAACTGGGAATAGATAATAGGAGGAGTCAATTGGTGGGCGACGGTCTTTATCGTGAACTGCGGGAGCGGCTTCAGTCAGAAAAAAGGGAGTTGGAAAAGACCCTTGACTCTCTCAACAGCGGCTTACAGGAAAGGCTAACTGATTCAATAGGGGAGCTTTCGTCCTATGATCAGCATACTGCTGACTTGGGGCAGGAGACCTTTGAGCGAGCGAAGGATTTGGCCCTTAGAGACAACACCAAACGGCTTTTGGAAGATGCCGAGGCGGCGTTGGAGTTGATGGAAAAGGGCGAATACGGCATCTGCCAAGAGTGCGGACAGCCCATCGACGAGCGCCGCCTTAGGGCAGTTCCCGCCGCTTCACTATGCTATGCCTGCAAGACTGCCCAAGAAGCGAAGAGGCGGGATGACTGGAATCGCCCCGTGGAGGAACGGGTAATTCCCTTTGATCTGACATGGGAGGATAACGTCGGTTTTGATGCTGAAGATGCTTGGCAGGCGGTGGCCCGATGGGGAACTGCCAATTCCCCTCAAGACATCCCCGGCGCCTATGATTATGATGATACCTATATCAATGCCGATGAAGATATCGGTACTGTAACACCCCTGGAGGGAATTGAAAGCGACGGTGCTTTGACGACTGACTGGGATGGCATTTATCCACGACCTCGGGAGAAGACTGATGGTGACTTCTTGGAGGAGCCATAGTTGTTCTTCCTTGCAGGATATGCTAAGATGGGCGGGGAGTGAGCTCTAGGTGGGGGTTTGAGGGTCTTGAGCTTCCTGAAAGTTGGCCTTGCGGTCCTTCTGTTGGATCAGATTACCAAGCATTTGGCAGTAACCTATCTGCCCTCGGGGGAGTCGGTGGCCTTGCCCGGCCATTTGCTCTATTTGACTTTGGTCAAAAACCCCGGGGCTGCCTTTGGCCTTTTTCCCCGTGGAACCCCTTTGTTGATTATCCTAACCTGCGGCGTTCTGGGCGTTGTTTGGGTTTACCGGCGGGCAATTGCTAAGCAGTCTTCCCTTTTCAGACTCGGACTGACCTTGGCTTTGGCTGGAGGCATCGGCAACCTGGTTGACCGCTTGCGGTGGGGTTATGTGATCGACTTCTTGGATATCCGATTCTGGCCCATCTTTAATGTAGCCGACATAGCAATTGTTGCTGGGGTTATGTTGCTCCTTGGGCTCATCATTGGCGGAGATGAAAGCAGAAGCGGCAGTTGATGCTACTTCTTGTTTGAGTTCGAAATCCGATGTACATATGGGGGAGCGAGATGGAGAAGCAGGGCGTTGAGCAGCAGGGGAGAGTTCTAGAACTGACGGTTGGGGAAGATGAAGCGGGCAATCGCCTGGACCGCTATTTGACAGAAAAGGTCCAAGGGCGGTCCCGCTCTTATCTTCGCAAACTGATCGATGAGGGACTTGTGCTTGTCAACGGCCGGCTGGTTAAGGCAGGTTATTCCATCACTGCCGGGGATCGGGTTCGAGTAGAGATACCGCCGCCCCAGCCCTTGGAGATCCTTCCTGAATCCCTTCCATTGGACATCCTCTATGAAGACCAGGATATTATAGTCATCAATAAGCCGCCGGGAATGGTAGTTCATCCGGCAGCCGGCAACTACCAGGGGACATTGGTCAATGCCCTCCTGGCCCACTGCCGGGACTTGTCGGGAATTGGGGGGAAGCTCAGACCCGGTATTGTTCACCGGCTGGATAGGGACACCTCCGGGGTGCTGGTGGCTGTTAAGAACGATCATGCCCACAAGTCCCTGGCCAGTCAGCTCAAGATGCGGACTGTGGAGCGGTGGTATCTGGCTTTAGCAAAGGGTGATTTCAAGGTCGATCAGGGTGTAATCGATGCCCCCATCGGTAGGCACCCGGTTAAGCGAAAGCAAATGGCTGTTGTGGCAAGCGGAAGGCCAGCCCGCACTTGGTACTATGTCCGAGAGCGGTTTGACCAGTGCACACTGGTGGAATGCCGCCTGGAAACGGGCCGTACCCATCAGATACGGGTGCACCTAGCCCATATTCACCATCCCCTAGTGGGGGATGAGGTGTACGGCGGCCGCCAGAATCACCTCGGTATGACCAGGCAAGCCCTCCACGCCTATCACCTTGGTTTTCGGCATCCCCGCACCGGAGAGCCTCTATCCTTTTCGGCGCCTCTTCCCCCTGATATGGCCGCTGTCATAGATAGACTTCGCAGCAGCGCTGTGCGTTGACAAACATCGCGGTATAGTGGTAAACTTGCCATGAATTGGGACCGGGCCCACAGAGCCTTAGAATATGAGACCTCAAGAAGGGGGTTTTTTCAACGTCTATGATAAAAGCCCAGATCATGGATCATGCTGCGATTGCCAGGGCCTTGACCCGCATAGCCCATGAGATTCTGGAGCGGAACAAGGGTGTCAAGGATTTGATGCTGGTCGGCATCCGCACCCGGGGAGTACCCTTGGCCCGCCGGTTGGTGCAGAGGATTGAAGAGATCGAAGGCGTGACGGTGCCCATGGGCGAACTGGATATTACCTTGTATCGCGATGACTTGAGCACCATTGCCGAGCATCCAGTGGTAGAAGAGACAAGGTTGCCGGAAGATGTCAACGGGAAAATCGTAGTGTTAGTGGATGATGTGCTGTTTACAGGCCGCACAACTCGGGCTGCCATGGATGCGTTGATCGATCACGGTCGACCTCGGCAGATCCAATTGGCGGTGCTGGTAGACCGAGGACATAGGGAGCTGCCCATCCGGGCCGACTATGTCGGGAAGAATGTGCCCACCTCTTTGCGGGAAATAATCAGCGTCAGATTGACGGAGACCGACGGAGAAGAACGGGTTGTGATTGAGGAGCTTGAATAATGGGGGCTAGATGTGCACCACCCGGTTGGGGTCGTGGCGGGGCGACCGGTTGACTTTATCAA
>JAAZHE010000191.1 GCA_012510855.1 Bacillota bacterium
GGAATGGTGGCTATGGCCAGGATTACCGCTTCCTTTGGCTCTTTGATTCCAATGTCCTCAACCTCTGACTTTGGCACCTCTGCCTTGTATCCCTGGACAATCTCCCGGGGGTCGATGACTACAAAGGTTAAGTCTGGTTCCCCGACGGCCTGCAAAAATTTGAAGGCTCCAGAACCCTCCAGTAGTATGTACTCTTTCACCGCTTCAAAACCTAGTATGCCCTGGGGGAATGTAATAATCTCATTGTCTGCTACCTCTAATTCTCCGAACCGGGTCGTCTGCACCCGCATAGTCCCCAGCCTCCTTTCCTGTGCTGCTGTGCTGTCAAAATATACTTCCCTTTCCAGCTCAACCTTAAGTCCACCTGTCAACATTGACCCCGATGACTTCTATTTCCAGCCGGGGCTTCTGCAAAAGGTAGACTTCCACCTTACCGGGATAGTACCTGATCTCCGGGGGCTGCGGCTCTACATCGATACTTACCCCTCCCAAGTTATAACGGTAGGAAAAATCTCCCCCTACCATCTCTATCGTCGGCCGAGCCTTGGGAGCCGCGGTCATATTGAGCTCCTTTTGCTGGTTGAAATTTTCCCGGAGAATGTCCATCAGGGGACGGCCGCCCAATTCAATCCGGCTCAGCCGATCTCCCTCGGCAACGACTCTGTCTATTCCTCTATGATACGTCTGCCAAGCATCCATAGTGACTTTCTGGGCCAGCTGATCCGGCTTTTTCATCCCCAGATCACCGAGGGCCTCCTTTAGGTCGATTTTCACCGCAGGAGGCACCCTTTCCATCTCCATTTGACCCAGCTCTTGGCGGATTTCCATAACTGCCATTGGGCAGCTGATCTCAAGCTTTGAGGGCACGTGGTCTATGCCGATGCGGCCAAAGTACTGATTAAGCCTTAGCTGCAGCATGGCGGTTCTCCTCTAGGTCAAAGGTTACCTAAGAAAATCCATAAGAGTCGGCTGTATAATCCTGGCAGTGGTATCCAGCGCCAGCCGATAAGCATTTTCCTGCATCTTAAAGTGCATGATGGCTTCCGCAACATCTATATCCTCCGTTTTGGAAATCAATGTCTGGAGGTTGATATCCAGTCCTTCCAAACGGCTCTTGGTTGTCTCCAGCCTCTTGGTCTTGGCCCCAACTTCAGCTTGGTAGCGCAGTAACTCGGAGATGACCTTATCTAGCTTACCGATGGATTCGGAAGAAATACCTTCGGTATCCCCATTCCTCAATTTGTCCCGCAGATCAATTAGCACCTTGAAAACTCCGTCATCTCCGTCAAAGACCACCGATCCCGGCAAACTGATTTCCAGCTGGGAACCTGGACCCACTTCTACAGTCATTCCTTCAGTGCTTGTATATTCGGCATTCACCGCCGTAATGTTACCATCGCCGTCAACCTCCGCGGAATACGGCGGCGCTGATGTTTCCTGTCCGCCGAAAATGTAAGTTCCGGCATAGGTGGAGTTGGCATCCTTGACAGCGTGATCGATGAGCTCATTGACTTCCTTGGCCAATGCATAGAGAGAGTCCTCCGGCAGTGTTCCGTTGGCGCCGTAGACCGCGAGTTCCCTTGCCCGCTGCAAAATTGAAGTCAGGTCTGTAAAGGCGCCGTCGATGGCCATGAGCATGCCGATGCCGTAATCGGTGTTGGCAACATATTGCCTGGTCTCCTCCAGACCCTTGCACATCCGCAACACATTGCCTGTGCCGATGGGATCATCGGAGGGAAACATGATCTTCTTGCCTGCCGCCAGCCGGCCGCTTAAGTGCTGCATCCGTTCCAGGCCCCGATTGAGGTTGGCTAAGGAATTTGTGACCAGCATTTTATTCGTTACCCGCATAATAGACTACCTCCCAACGAGTCCCATCCGCTCAATCACTGTCACTAAGGTTTCATCAAGAGCTGTGATGAGACGTGCTGCAGCATGGTAGGCATGCTGGAAGCGGATTAAATTGCCCATTTCTTCATCAAGCGCCACGCCGGAAACCGATTCCTGGCGGTTCTCTAAATGCTCCATCAAAACGGTCTGGTTGGCAAACATACGCTTTGCCTCTTGTGAATCAACACCGAGGCTGGCAACCAGGGAAGAGAAAAAGTCGGGTATGCTGCCGTTGAGGGCA
>JAAZHE010000192.1 GCA_012510855.1 Bacillota bacterium
CCAGGAACGTACCAAAAAGGAGCATAGCCATACTCGGCCATAGTATCTATGAAAGTCTCAACAAATCGGGATGGACGACCATCCGCTGGTATCGCATATTCGCCCATGGAGATTCTTGCCGGGAACCAAACACCTCTTTCAGCCATAGCCTTCTGCATTGGCTCGGACATGAACCACTCAATGACTTTCCAGGCGGCATCGGGATTCTTCGAGCCCTTAACGATGGCAAAACCCTGACCTCCAGAGATTTGGACCGGATTCTCACCCTTTGGCAGCGGACATGTATCCCAGCGTTTTACAGGTACACCTGGTTTGTGCAGATAGGATATTTGCCCGATCCATTCATAGGACATGGCATACTTGCCAGCGGAGAATGGTAGGAACCCTCCAGAACCCTGGGTAGCAGCTGTCTGCTGTGCCATTGTAGGAGCCAGGCCCTCTTCTACAAGAGCAGCTAACTGCTCCAATGCTCTAATGGACTTTTCTGAAGCCATCTGAAACTCAGTCAAGTCCTCATTGTAGAAGGGCTCTCCTCCAAAGGCAGCATAAATCGGATACAAGCGATGGAGATCTCGGCTAAAATCGAAGGGCCACTCAGCGAAGTTCTTTAGCTTTCTGGCCTTTTCGATTAGATCGTCCATGGTCCAATCCTTCTCGGGGTAAGTAACTCCGGCAGCATCGAAGAGATCCATGTTATAGTAAACCCCATTCGGGCCGATATCAATCGGAACCGCATAGAATGAGCCCTTGGATTGATAGTTTCTCATTCTAGAGGGATAGAAATCTTCGAAAGTTGCCTGAGCTTCTGCAGAACTCTCAATGTAGGAGTTCAATGGCAGAAGGAGGCCTCGGGAAATATAATCAGCAGCAACATCGCTGGGAACTGAAACGATGTCCGGCGGAGTACCTCCTGCAACCATGGTGAGAAGTTTCTGCCGAATCTCGCCATAGGGAGTGAAGATCTGCTTGACTTCTATGTCTGGATGAGCTGCCTCAAATTGCTCAAAGGCTTCTTTGAAGAACGGCTCCCACAACTCTGGGGCGTTAAAGAAGTTGAGGAATGTAACTTGAGTTTTAGCAAGGGCAATACTCGCACCAAATACTAACGCAAGGGACAACACTGCTACACTAAACGCCAATGTCTTTCGACCCACACCTAACACCTCCTGAGAGTTCCTCTACTAGAGTGCGCAAAGACGTTTGGTATTCCTTCCGTGGACTGGTATCTACTTTTGAGACATCACCTCCTCTTAGAGCTATGTGTAAAAACGCACTAGGATAGCAGGATCGTAGATCCTTGGTATCGGCTTTAGTTTACCCCATGAACAAAGGTGTGTCAAGTATATTCAATAAATATACAATAATACCACTAAAGAGGGGCAATAGCAAACGTGCTGATTACTGCGCTAAGCGGATATGAAGAAAAACTTGGTGGCTAAAAAACCTGGCAGCTATATCAAAGTAGCAAATTCTTCTCTGGCGAAAATCAGGTCGACTTTTTCCGCGAGTACCAGCGCTGCAGCACCTCGTGCACCGGCATCGTCACCCATTGTTGATTTGCTAATCCGTACAGCTGTCAGGGGGTGAGACATTGTACGTTTTCTTAACACTTCCTTGAGTGGCCCCAGGAATAGGTCTCCAGAATTGCGACCGACTGGTCCGCCGAGAACGATCGTGTCCGGATTGATAACATTAATGACGTTGGCCAGAGCGATACCTAGATATTCCACGGCCTCATGTATTACCATTGATGCCACAGGATCTCCTCCGGCTGCTGTGTCACAGACAAGTTTCCCAGTAACGAGCTGCAAATTTCCCATGGTAATGTCTTCCAATATGCTGCGGTTTCCATTCCGTATGAGCTCTCGAGCGCGGGTAGCCATGGCAGGACCCGACACATACTGTTGCAAGC
>JAAZHE010000193.1 GCA_012510855.1 Bacillota bacterium
AAGCACACGTCTCCAGCGTGCTGGGTGGCAGCGCAACCTTGCCGAACCCAATGCTGTCTTGACTGTAGAATTTGATTTTCTTAAACATGTAGGTGATATAGGTTACCGTGACTTCGCCAAAGCGAATCTTGCCGTCGGCCTGGTCCTTCTCCGTTTCTACAGTCTGCACCTGCACCCGCCGGTCGGTAATGGCCTGGGTGTAATAATCCAGTTCTGCCCTGTGAACATAGGCGACCTTTTCTGTCAGATTCAGCTCCGAAACAAAGTAGGTATCCCCTTCATGGATATAAACAGCTTCAGTGTGCAGCTGCATAAAGGCACTCAGCTCATCAGTGCTGCCGATTACCTGTGGCTGTTCCGTTACATCTACGATGGTGTACATGTTTTCTGTGATATTCCGCAGATTAACATCATCCGCTGGATAACCCCTGCCGGTCCAAAACCACCGGTCGCCACGGTATACCAGCTGGCGGTCTTCCCCTAATATGTCCAGCAGTGCTGGGGCCATAGCGCCGAAATCACTTTCCTCATCGACCCGCACCGGCAGCTCAAAGGCTGCTGCCCGCAAGTGTCCCAACACTATGTAGGGATTGTCGGGATCGACAATGGCGTTTTCCGGTGTCTGCTCAAAGAAATATTGGGGATGCTGCATCAGATACTGATCAATGGGGTTATTGTGACCAATGAGCACCACCAACGAGTCATCATTGTGCCGACCAGCCCGGCCCGCTTGCTGCCATACGCTGGCGATGGTCCCAGGGAAACCCACAATTAGGCAGGCATCAAGGCTTCCGATGTCAATTCCCAGCTCCAACGCGTTGGTACAGCTTACCCCCAGCAGTTCTCCGGAAAACAGCTGCCTCTCGATGGCCCGCCGCTCCTCCGGCAAATAACCCCCCCGGTAGGCCCTAACGGAATTGGCCAAACCGCTGCCGAATTTGCTGAGCTCTTCCCGCACATAGCGGTAAATCAGCTCTGCTACCACCCTGGCCCTAGCGAAGGTAATGGTCTGGATCCGCTGCTTAAGAAGGCGAACCATTAGGTCTTTGGCTTCAGCATTGGCACTTCGCCGCTGCAGTCCATCGGACAACAGCGGCGGATTCCACAGCACAAAGTGTTTCTTACCCTTGGGGGAGCCGTCGTTATCCACCAGAGTCATTTCCTGTCCAGTAAGGTTCCTGGCCAGCTCCAATGGATTGGCGATGGTGGCAGAACAACAGATAAACTGGGGATTTGCTTGATAGTGCCGACAGATTCTCTTGAGGCGCCGGAGCACATTGGCCACATTACTGCCGAAGATACCCCGGTAAGTGTGGATTTCATCGAGAACAATAAACCTTAGGTTGGCAAAAAACTTCCCCCAATTGGGATGATGGGGCAAAATAGCCGCGTGGAGCATGTCGGGGTTTGTCAAAATGACATTGCCTTCATCCCTGAGCCTGCGTCGCAAATCCCGGGGTGTATCCCCATCATAGGTACCGGCAGCAAGGGGCAAAGACGGCACCAGCGACTGCCAGCGATTCAGCCCCTGCAGCTGATCTTGGGCCAGGGCTTTAGTGGGAAATAGATATAGTGCCTTCGTGGAAGGGTCCTCCAGCAGTGCTTCCAGTACCGGGAGGTTATAGCATAATGTCTTGCCACTGGCCGTTGACGTAACGATAACTACATTTTGCCTATCCCTAATCAGATCAATGGCCAGTGCTTGGTGGGAATAGAGCTGTTTAATTCCCAGCTTTTCTAGGGCCGCGGCCAGTTCCGAGGGCAACGGTCGCTGGGGCTGGCCGTAAACAGCTTCCCTGGCAGGCAGACACCGAATTGCCGCCGCCTGGCCCCGATAGTCCCTGCTATTTAGAAGTTCCCGCAAAAACAGCTCAACTCCCATGGTCCATCTCCACCCCATCCAGTAGGCTAACATACGTTCTTGTTTAAGCTAGGTTTCGCCATCAGCCTACTGGTTACCTGCTGACCCACAGCCATCCCAGTTAAACTAGAACCCGGCAGCGGTGGCAGGCGTCCTATGAACCCTGTCGACAGACCAACGGTCCAAGGGAATTGAGAGTTACTTCCTCACTCAAGACAGCTGTAGTTTTTTCGCTTGCTTTTCTTTGAGGCGCTCCAGAAGTGCTGGGCCTACCTGCCAGACATCGCCAGCCCCCATCGTTAAGACAAGGTCACTCCCACCTAGATGGGGAAGCAGCACATCGGGAATCCGGTCCTTATCTCCCACATAGAGCACCCGCTCATGGCCGATCTGTTCCGCGACCAAGTCTGCCAAATGTTCAGCGGAGACTCCCGGCAGGGATTTTTCCGGAGGTGGAGCATAAATGTCTGTGATGACCACCAGATCTGCATCTGCAAAGGAACGGGCAAACTCCTCCATGAGAATCTTGGTGCGGCTGTAGCGCTGCGGCTGGAAAATGGCCACAACCCGCCGCCCAAAATGCCTGGCAGCCTCAAGGGTTTTTTTCAGTTCGGTAGGATGATGGGCATAGTCATCGTAGACCACTATACCACAGCTTTCCCCTACCCGTTCAAAGCGGCGATGGGCACCATGAAACCCTCCCAAGGCTTCTACGATCCGCTCAAACTCTAAACCCACCTGCCGAGATACAGCGATGGCAGCCAAGGCGTTTTCCACATTGTAGACTCCCGGTACCATCAGCTGAGCCCGCCCCAAGGGTTTGTCGTTGTAATAGACGGTAAAACTAGATGTGGGACCTGAAAGATTGATATTGGCGGCCCGATAGTCCAGCGGATGAACCTGGCCGCAGGACTCTTGCAAACCGTAGACGATCACCGAGAATCTGCCGTTAGCTTCATCGATACTATGCTGCAGTACTCGGTAAGCTTGGCTGCTGATCACCAGGGTGCCCCCGGTCTTGATATTTGTCAAGAAGCGGGCGTAAGTATCGATGAGCTCACTGAGGCGGCCTCCGAAGTTTTCCAGGTGATCTGCCTCAACACTGGTAATCACGGCGATCTTGGGGTAGTAACGCAAAAAAGAGCCATCGCTCTCATCGGCCTCGGCTACTACGTGCCTTCCCCGGCCCCAGCAGGCGTGGACGCAGTGATTCTGCATTTCCCCTCCAGCCAGTACCGTCGGCTCCAGCCCGAGGGCACTGAAAACCTGGGCGATCATCCCGGTGATGGTAGTCTTTCCGTGGGCTCCTGCCACCGCTATGCCCTCATGGTTATTGAGAATCTGGGCCAGCATTTCCGAACGGTGTAGCAATGGGATGCCTAGGCGCCTTGCTTCCTGCATCTCGGGGTTGTCTTGGGGAATTGCCGATGAAAAGACAACTACGTCTGCTCCTGCCACATGGGACGCGGCATGGCCAATATGTACATCAGCCCCTGCTTTCTGCAGCGAATTGACCACAGCAGATTCTTTGACGTCTGAACCGCTTACTTTGTATCCCATCTGCAGTAGAACGGTGGCAATGGAACTCATTCCTGTTCCACCGATGCCGATCATATGAACACGCTCAACCAAACAGGGGCACCTCCAGTC
>JAAZHE010000194.1 GCA_012510855.1 Bacillota bacterium
CGCCCATGCTGTGGCTGAACACGTGGCGGGGTCTGTTTCGGCGTTTATCAAGCAGATGAACCGGAGGGCCCAGGAATTGGGTATGAAGGATACCATATTCACCAATGTCCACGGTCTGCCTCCAGATCCTGGCCAAGAGCCTACTTTGACCACTGCCCGGGACATCAGCAAGATGGCCCAGGAGATTCTCAAGTTTCCAGCGGTGTTGAAGTGGACCTCCACTTGGACCGAGGTGTTCCGTTCCGATAACCCCCGAACGGTGTTGTATAATACTAACCGTATGCTGCGGGAGTATCCTGGACTTGATGGACTAAAGACAGGCCATACCGACAATGCAGGGTACTGTTTGGTAGCCACTGCTGAGCAGGATGACCTGCGGCTGATCTCAATTGTCATGGGTACTTCCAGCGATGCCCAGCGCCGTCAGGAAACCCGTAAGCTTTTGGATTACGGCTTCAAGGGATTTAACAAGGAAAGGCTGGTCGAGGCTAAAGAAGTGGTCGGTGAGGTTGTAATCAAGAACGGAGTGCCGGAGACTGTCAAAGTAGTGGCTGCCGCTCCCCTGGATGCCCTTGTAGAAAAAGGCAACTCCGCACCTTTCCACCGGCATCTGCGGCTGCAGCCGGATCTGGAAGCACCTCTCCAGGCCGGAGAGACTGTTGGTGCATTAGTTGTCAGTCAGGAAGGCCGTATTCTCGGCGAGGTACCCATCGAATTAGAGGAAGACGTTAGGACGGCTAGCGTTTTCGTCAAATTCTGGCGCTGGCTGCGGGATCTTATCAAGTCCCTAATCGTCATGGAACCTAATGCCTAGCTGTAGAGAATAGGGGAGTTGTGAAGTATTGGGTTGGATAGTGGAAAGAGCCCATGCAAAGATCAATCTGGCTCTAGATGTTGGTCCAGTGAGACCAGACGGGTATCACGGGATCCATACGATAATGCAGTCACTGGAGCTGAGGGATATAGTGTTATTGGAAGAACGCCCTGCAGGCATATCCCTGGAGTGCTTGCCAGGTGATCCCCGTAAGCAGGGAGCTGGATGTTTCTTGGAATTTGACCGGGAATTGCTGCCACCCAGAGATGAAAGGAATCTGGCATGGCGGGCAGCAGAGCTCCTGATGCAGGCGGCAGGAATTCGCCGGGGTGTGCATATTACAATCCACAAAGCTATCCCCCTGGCTGCCGGCTTGGCAGGGGGCAGTGCCGATGCCGCAGCTGTACTTAGGGGTTTAAACCGGGCGTGGAACCTGGGCATGAACCAGGACGAACTGGCTGTAATTGCGGTGAAGGTGGGCGCCGATGTTCCCTTCTGCCTTTGGGAAGGAACTGCAGAGGTGACAGGTATCGGAGAACAAGTAAGTTCAGTGCCGTCACCGCCGCCGTGGCCGGTGCTCCTCTTGAAGCTGCCGGTATCGGTGTCGACGGCAGCTTGTTATAAAGCTTACGATGAACTGCAAAGTCCCCCTAGGGTGGATGCAGGGAAGATGCTGGCTGCTTTGACAAACCAAGATTTGGCTAGGGTGGCCGAGTGTCTCGGTAATTCCCTGGAGGCAGTCACGCTGCGCAAAGTACCAGAGTTGGTGTTTTGGCGGGAAGCTATGGAAAAGGCCGGCTGCATCGGTGTACTGATGAGCGGCAGTGGCCCTACACTTTTTGGGCTGGTCCATGACGAAGAACACGGACATCATGTATTTGAGCGTCTGGCCAACACCGTAAAGCAGGAACGAAAGGGTTTGTTGCCTAACCTATACCTCACTAGATTCTTATCGGGCAAGGGGAACGATGAGTTCAAAGGAGGCGCTTGGAATGCGTAAACGGCTGGCCCCAATCCAACTGGACAACTATAAGCCTCTACGGGACATTGTCTTTGAAAACCTAAGGGAGGCTATTATTACCGGCCAGCTGCGACCTGGCGAGAGATTGATGGAAGTACAGATTGCCGAAGAGTTAGGTGTAAGCCGGACGCCCGTGCGGGAGGCAATTAGAAAGCTAGAATTGGAAGGCCTCGTCGTAATGGTGCCCCGAAAAGGAGCATATGTTTCCAATGTATCCATTAAGGATATTAGCGATATATTCCAAATTCGCAGGGCTCTAGAAGGATTGGCGGCGGAACTGGCTGCTGACCGGTTAACTGAGGAGCAATTGGAAGAATTAGAGCAGCTTCTGGTCCGCACGGCGGAGACTGTTGAGAAATTAGACATATTGACTACCGTGGATATGGATACAGGTTTTCACCAAGTTATCTATGAGGCCAGCCGTAATGAAAAACTGAGCAGCATGCTTTACCATTTGCGAGAACAGATTCAGCGCTTTCGCACCCAATCGCTAAGCAGACCAGGTCGCTTGGAGCAGGCATTGCTGGAACATCGGGCCATCATGGATGCTTTAAAGGAGCGGGATGGGGAGTTAGCCAGGCGACTGGTGGAGGAACATATCGAAAACGCGGAAAGCGCACTCTTAGCTGCATTTGAAGACAGTGAAGAAAAGGAAGAGGACTTATGAACGAGGTCGATGCGGTTGTACTAGCTGGTGCCAAAAATACTGGTCGTTTGCGAAAAATGGATGATAGTTTCTATGAAGCTAGTATTGAGATCGCTGGACGGCCCATGTTGTATTATGTGCTGGATGCCTTAGCTAATGTCCCTGAGATCAATAGAATAGTAGTAACGGCACCGTTAGGAGCCTTTGACGGAGATTGGCAGGGAAAGGCCACCTTTTTACCGGCTGCTGACAGCATGCTGGAGAATATCCGTCGCGGAATTGCAGCGCTTAACACCAAGGGTAAAATCTTAATTGTCACGTCTGACATTCCGTTGATCAGCCCTGCAGCGATATCAGATTTCATTCAAAGATGTAAGGAACGGGAAGCAGATATTTATTATCCCATCATTTGCCGCGACGTGAATGATCGACAGTTTCCAGGAGTCAAGCGAACCTATGTCCGTTTGCGGGAAGGAGTTTTTACCGGCGGTAATATGGCATTGGTTTCCCCTGATATAATTGAAAAATGCTCTGAGATTATCGAGCGAGCCATAGCGATGCGCAAGAATCCTCTGCAGTTAAGCCGGCTCCTTGGGTTCAAGTTTATCATCAAGTTCCTCCTCAACCAGTTAAGCCTGCGGGAAATAGAAGCCAGGGTTCAGGATGTGCTGCACTGCCGGGGAGTAGGCGTGATTTCCCCATATCCCCAGGTCGGCATCGATGTAGATAAACCCAGTGATCTGGAGCTAGTGCGTCAAGTTTTGGAAGGTGACGGCCAGGCTTATCCTGATCCCGAATTGCTGACAGGAAAGGATATGCACTTTCACTGAACAGGAAGCAGGTTTGGCAGTAACCGACCAGCATAGCTGCCTCCGTAGGAGTCCAAACTAGAAGTGGACCCGATAGGAGGTGAAAACATGGGTACTGGCCAGAAGAGAAATACGCCTCTGATCCAGGAGGCCTACAATGCTCTTCAGCAGTTCAAGTATGAGACCGCTAATGAGTTGGGTATTCAGGTGCCTGAGGGAGATTATTGGGGCCATATCTCATCCCGAGACTGTGGAGCAGTAGGCGGCAATATGGTACGGAAGATGATCGCCGCCGCTGAGCAGTCTCTGATTGCTCAGGCCGGTGGTAATACACAGCAGAACTACTAGCATCAAGTATCTAGACTGGTATGCATCACCAAAGTACATTATTAAAGGTACATTGGTTGTGTACACCATCACTGCCTTTTTATATGAGCCCGCCATCTGGCGGGCTTAGCTGTGATCGGGGTATAATGATAGCAGGCATTTATCACAACTTATTCCTCACAAGTGAGGGAGGCGAATTATATGTCAGTAGCGGCGGTGGTCTTGGCGGCGGGGAAAGGTACCCGCATGAAGTCTGCACTCCCAAAGGTTCTCCATCAAGTATGCGGGCTCCCCATGATATCCCATGTAGTCAACAGCCTGAGGGAGGCTGGCATTGGGAGAATCATAGTTGTGGTCGGCCCAGAAGGACAAGAGATCCAAGACCTCCTGGGCTCGGAAGTCGAGTATGTGGTGCAACGAGAGCAGCTGGGCACCGGCCATGCAGTCCTGCAGACAGAAGGTGCTCTCAAGAACCATAACGGTCCCCTGCTTGTGATCCACGGTGACACCCCCCTTTATCGTTCCACGACCTTGCGGGGATTGGTTAGTTTTCATGACAGCTCTAAGGCCAGCGGTACAGTGTTGTCGGTCTTTGTCGATGATCCTACTGGTTACGGGCGGATTATTCGAGATAGCGAGGGGGCATTTGCCAAGATCGTTGAAGAAAAAGATGCAACTCCAGAAGAAGCAGCGGTGAAGGAGATCAACAGCGGTACCTATGTTTTCCAGTCTGAACCGCTGTTTGCCGCGCTGCACCAGCTTAGTCCCGAAAATGCCCAAGGAGAGTACTACTTGACAGATGTTCTAGGGATTATCAGAGGTCAAGCTGGTAGAGTGGAGATCTTCACCCACGACGACCATGAAGAGGCATTGGGTATCAACAACAGGGTGCAGCTGGCAGCAGCAGAGAGAATTCTCAGAAACCGGATTCGGGAAAAATGGATGTTAGCCGGCGTGACCATGATAGATCCTGACACCACATACATAGATGCCCAAGCCGAGTTGGAGTCAGACGTTGTGATTTTTCCGTTTACCTTTATTGAAGGCCACACCCGAGTGGCTTCTGGTTCAGTCATCGGTCCTTTCGCTCAGGTAAGGGATTGTGTGATAGGAGAGAATGTAACCATAAGCCAGGCAACGGTGTTGGGAAGTACCTTGGAGCCCGGCTGTACAGTAGGCCCATATAGTCATATCCGGCCGGGATGTCACCTAGCCGAAAAGGTCAAGGTGGGAGGATTTTGCGAAATCAAGAATACCACTGTGGGACCGGGAAGCAAGGTGCCCCATTTGTCCTACTTGGGAGATACCAGTGTCGGAAGCGGAGTTAACATTGGTGCCGGAACCATCACGTGCAATTACGATGGGAAGAACAAATACCGGACTGTAATTGAAGATGGTGCTTTCATCGGGAGCAACTGCAACTTAGTGGCTCCAGTTGAAATTGGGACAGGTGCTTATGTGGCGGCCGGCTCTACCATAACCAATGATGTCCCGCCTGGGGCGCTGGGTGTAGCCAGAAATAGGCAGCGAAATATCCCGGATTGGGTTCAGCGCCGGAGTGGGAAAAGCAGCTGCCAGGAAGAGGGATAAGGATACGATTCTCGAATAATCCGAAGGAGGCAGTGAATCCTCCAAAACGTTGATGGGACAGGATGTGAGCAGGTGTGTCTATCAGACACAATTATAAAAAACTAAAGATCTTTACAGGAAACGCTAATCCAAAACTAGCCCATGATATTGCCCGTTATTTGGGTACAACCGTGGGCCGTTCTGAAGTAAAGCGATTTAGAGACGGAGAAATCAATATCCGCATCATGGAAACAGTGCGGGGAGCCGATGTGTTTGTGGTTCAGCCTACAAGTGCCCCCACCGACACACATCTGGTTGAATTGTTGATCATGATTGATGCTTTCAAACGGGCTTCAGCTAAAGAGATAGCGGCTGTCATTCCATACTATGGTTATGCCCGTCAGGACCGCAAAACACAGCCTAGGGATCCCATCAGTGCCAAGTTGGTAGCCAACCTGTTAACTGCCGCAGGTGCTGATCGGGTGTTGACTATGGATTTACATGCAGGCCAAATTCAAGGCTTCTTTGACATCCCCGTGGATAATTTACGGGCAATGCCCATTCTGGCCAATTATTTCCGAGAAAAACAACTGGAAGACATAGTTGTGGTATCTCCTGATGTAGGTGGAGTCTCCCGCGCCCGAGAATTTGCCAACCGCCTGAACTGCGGTCTGGCCATCGTGGATAAAAGGCGCCCGGAGCCCAACAAGGCAGAAGCTGTTAATGTAATTGGAGATATTGAAGGAAAAACAGCCATAATAGTTGATGATATCATCGATACGGCAGGAAGCATGGTCGAAGCAGTCAGGGTGCTCATTGATCGAGGCGCTAGAGAAGTCTATGCTTGCTGCAGTCATCCAGTGCTGTCGCCTCCGGCGACCGAGCGCTTGGCAGCATCTCCGGTAAAGGAAGTGGTAGTAACCGATAGTATCCCCCTTTCCCCAGAGAAACAGCTGGACAAGATCAAAGTATTGTCTGTGGCACCTTTGTTTGGCGAAGCCATCAGGAGGATTTTTGAGGAACTGCCGGTAAGCAAACTTTTTGACTAACTGTAGCCGGGAATCCACAGGCAGGCAGATTGTTAGTGTAAAGTTATTGTAGGTCATCCAGGGAGGAAGATGCTGGGAGAGAATAGAAAAGAGATCTCACTGCCATTCCTGGTGGCAGAGCACAAGGCTCTAAGGAGTGAGATCTCTTATGAACATAGTTCGGGTTGTATTCGAGGAGTTCCTGCAGTTC
>JAAZHE010000195.1 GCA_012510855.1 Bacillota bacterium
ATCTTGGTCTCATCATCTTTTCGAACTGCTTCTGGGATAGGCAGAATCTCCAGCTGGTCATCGACTATCGCCGGGGTGGTGACTCCTTCGGCAAACAGCTTCCCCTGCTTGGGAGAAAGGAGAGGAGTGTAAACCATGGACTGGGCTCCTAGGGCAGCCATTTGGTTGGCAATGATCCCTGCTTGACCGCCCATGCTCTCCCTGGCACCGGTAAAGTATTCATCCAGCCAATCCAGCAAAGATACATTTTCTAATACTATATGAAAGGATTTCCCACCGCTGAGACAGTCCTTGAGGATAATCAAGAGGTCTTCCTTGCTCCTGACAGTGGTGATCTGGCTGGCTGAACCGCTGGCTACCTTATCCCACGAGATAGTGGTATCCTTGGCAGTGAGCTCCTCCATCAGCTCACTGGTCACATGCACCACGGCATCTATGTTGGTATTGAAGGCGGCAAACACACGGGCCTTGAGTTGCCGCTGGCATGCCTTGCGGTTATAATCCTGCCACAAGTCGGTGTGCTTCAATATGTTTCCCTCCACGTTACAGTAGTCTGGAAAACTAAAAAGAACCATAGTCTTCCTGGTTCTTCCTTCGACAATTTCATAGTTTCCCCTGCAATAACTAGTACAGACAAATTTACACTTCCACAGCCAGCGGCAGCAATGTCTAGCGGCAAACCCAAGGGACTTCCTCGCCGCAAGCGGGACAGCGGTTGTTGTCAGCGATAATACGAGGAGCATACGGCAAGCTGCGCTGGATAAGCACAAAGCGGCATTTTGCACAGCGGGTATCGGCGGCACCGGGAATGGTCACATTACCCAGGTAAACAAAATCCAGCCACTCCTCCGCCAAGCGGCGGGCCTTCTCCAAGGTGGAAATAGGAGTTGGTTCAACATCCAATCTATAATTGGGGAAGCATCGGGAAAAGTGTACCGGTGTATTTCTACCCAATCTTTCCCTGACCCAGCGGGCGAACCCCCGGATGCTGTCATCATCGTCATTGTGGCCCGGAATAAGAAGATAAGTCAGCTCAACATGGCACAATTCTCCAGCGGTTTCTACATTTTCCAGCACCGGCTTGAGCCTACCTCCACACACCCTGCGGTAGAATTCCTCACTCCACCCTTTGACATCCACATTGACTGCATCGATGCGGCTGAGAAGTTCCCGCCAGGGCTTGGGAGACATGTAGCCGTTAGTCACCAGGACACAGGCGAGGCCCGCGGCCTTAATGTGGTAGGCAGCGTCCCAGATGAACTCATACCAAACGGTGGGCTCATTGTAGGTGAAGGCTACCCCAATACAGCCTTCTGTCTGGTACTTTTGGGCTAGTTCTGCCACCGATCGGGGTGGGAGCAGCTGGGCTTCCTCACACCGTTGGGAAATCTGCCAGTTTTGACAGTACTTGCAGCGGAGGTTGCAGCCGAAGGTTCCCAAGGACAAGATGGTGCTTCCCGGATAAAAGTGGTACAGGGGCTTTTTTTCTATGGGGTCGAGGGCGACAGAGCTCACGTTGCCGTAGGTTCTTGTGACAAGCTCTCCGCCCTGTCGGCATTCCCTTACCCGGCAGAGGCCTGTCTGCCCCGGCAGCAGGAGACAGCTGTGGGGGCAAAGCTGACAGCGAACGCCCGCCCCTTCCCCCGTGAAGTAGTCTGCACCTCTTACCCGCTCCATCTTTGCCACATATCTCCCTCCCCTGCGGGTCTTCCCGCCAATGGTCCGAAGGTCTGTCAAGGAGTCTATCTCCATCTGTGTACACTGCCTATGTATACCGATCTACTTTAAACCGATAGAGCTCCACCGGCTCGTCGGCTCTGATTCCTGCCTTGCGGCGGGCGATATCAACCTGGGCTTTAGCAGTATCTACCCCTGTTATGTCAGGCAGAAGTACCCCTACCCGCCGGCCTGCCCTCACAATCACACCGAATACCTTGGGGTCTAGCCGGCTCTCATCGGTGACGGGCTCAGGTTCACCCAAAACATCCACTGAATAGGTTATCCTCCCCAGCTCATGGGGCCTTACCGGCGGAAAGCGGGGATCGGCAAAGGCCGCCTGCCTGGCATTGGCTATTACTTCCTCTACCAGGCTGGAATGTACCGGCTCAATGGTGCCGATACATCCCCTCAGCTGCCCATCCTTCTCCAAAGTGACAAATACCGCCGCCCTGAAGGGAAGATCCGGGGGTAAGACTACATCTTTGGGAGAAGGAGGCGGCTCTCCCCGGGCTATGGCTTCCACCGTCCTTCGGGCTAGCTCTACCAGGGGATGATGGTGAGAGTCATGACTGTCTTCTCTATTTCTATCGAGGATAGAAACAGAGAACCCCTCTTGGTGGATAAGGCAGACACCGTAGCCTACCCCAAAGGGGCCTTCATAGGACAGGGGAACGGTCTTAATGGATTTACCGTCCCAGCAGCCCAACATCATGACTAAGGAGCGGTAGCCGCATTCGCCGGCAGCCTCCAATAGCTCCTCTTCCATACTGAGTATACCCTCAATGTCTCCTCTACCCAGAAGTTCCCAGAGGGTCCTATCGAAGATGGGACCCCATGGGGAGTAACCTGCAGGGGCATCCTCAGTCAGCCGGTGGGAAAGATCACCGCTGGCAATTACCACGGCCCGCCGGCCGGTCTTTTCTACAGCTCTCCGCAGGACTATCCCAAGCTTATACAGCTCCCGGCGCGGCAAAAAACCAATGCCCATGGACAGAACTGGTTTCTTTACTTCGATCTGTTCTAGGTAGTAGAGGGGAATCAGGGTAGCATAATCTAATTCAGGGGGGTATCCGTATCGATACAGCATAGCTTGATCTGCCGGCTGCAGGGGATAGCCGAGGGCCTGCGCTTCATCGAGGAGAACAGTCAAAAGCTCCAGGTCATTCTCTACCGTTAAGGCAACTTCCGGGGCTCGAAAGCGGGCAAAATCCCCCCTCAATGTACCAGCGGCCCAAATGCCAATGGCGTTGGGCAAAACGGGACCGTGGGGGCTGATTACCGCCACCACATCAGGGTCCACATCTTTGACTACCAAGGCCAGCTCTTCCATCGCCCGGCGGGTGTCTTCTACTTCCAACAACATATCCCCTCCCACCTCTGGAATCAACAGGGGAGGGTGGGGCGCCAAAGCACCCAAGACTACCTGGCCAGGACCATCCCTATCCACCGCTCAACACCTCCTGGTATGCAAGGCAGTTCTCCTTCCTACCGTTACTCTTTGATTAGCTTTCCCACGTATGGGGAAGTCATTGCTCCCAGCAAACCGCCGTAGTCCAAACGAAACTCCAGCTGGGTACCTACCGCGATGGGAGTTTGTGCATTATCGATGGCGAGAACAGTATGATCGCTGGTGATCCCGATGACTTCAATCCCCGGATCCAAAGGCATGAGACTTCCCGCGCCGATATCCTGCCGACCCACAGCAGCTACCGCCCGCCAGTGGCAGCCCCGGTCTACGGGCTCCACCGTTTCAGCAAAGGCATTGCAGCCAACTGGTCCCTCCGGGAGACTGGGCTTCTTGGCTACTTCGATTACTTCAGCATAGAAGCGGAAGGCATCCTGCCTCATTCCCGGAAGAGGCTTCTTGGTCATAATATCCCAGCCCAGCAGAATACTCTCACCGACCCTCAGGTGGGCAGGATAGGATAGTCTCGGCCACTTGCCTTCAAATACCAGGCCCAAGGAGCTGCTGTTTCCGGCGGAAAGAACTAAACCGCTCCCATATTCTCCTTCTAGGCCCCTTGCCAACTCCTCTAAGTACCGTATCTTCTCCGGAGTGGGAATAGCTCCGGCAAGACACGCGAAGTTAGCAGCCAGCCCCTGGATGCGCACTCCCGGCAGCTTGTCCAAAGCTTTAACCACATCATTCAGGAGCTCCGGCAGGATTCCTTCCCTTCGATCTCCCATTTCCACCATGGGAATTAGCCGCACCTCGCGTCTTAGACCCATCTTCTCCAGGACCCGGGCGATTTCCCTTATGCATGGAAGGGCAGAAACCAGAATAATATCTGCCACAGCTGCAGCCCGACGGCATTCTCCGGTGGTGGGACTGCGAAGGAGCATCAAAGGGGCACCGATGCCGCTTTTCTTGATTCTCTCCAAGTTGGCGACTCGAGAATCGGCAATGCCCACTGCGCCGGCGGAGAGCATGGCTCGGGCAGCAGCCGGGAGTCCGCCAAGGGCTTTGGTGACGCCAAAAAGATCAAGCTCCACCTCCCGACAGGCTTTGACCAGGGTGGAAGTATTCTCGTAAATGGCCCGTATGTCAATGGATAGCAGCGGTAAACCCAGCTGGCGCCCCTCCCTTCTAATAGTCCAAGGCCTTCACCAATGGAGACTTACTGCATTTCAGGGGCAGTCTCCTCCCGGACCGTCCCCCGGGGTTCGACATCCCTTGACTGGAAATACCGGATAATCCCCCAGAAAATGGCCTCGGCAACCCTTTCCTGGTAGCTGGGGTCAGCCAGCAAACGGGCTTCCCGGGGATTGGAGAGAAAACCGGCTTCCACCACCACAGCCGGCATCTTTGCCTCTCTCAGTACCCGATAGTCTCCGGCATTGGCCTGCCTCCGGTTGGGACCTAAACGCCGGACCAATTCGGTCTGGATAGCCACGGCCAGCCTTCGGCTTTCGTCGCGGCCGGGATAGTAGAAGGTTTGGGCACCGGACCAGATTGATTGGGGAAAGCTGTTGCAGTGAATACTTATGAACAGGTCGGCTTGGCTGCGGTTAGCTATTTCAGCCCGCTCAATCAAGTCCTGGCGCTTGCTGCCAAAGAGACTGCCCCCCGGCGCCGGCTTCACCCACCCGTCTTCGCTCCTAGCGAGGATGGTATAAACCGCCGCCTGATTCAACCGGTTCTGAAGGGATTTCGCAATACTGAGGACGGTATCCTTCGCTAAAACGCCTTCGGGCCCCACGGCTCCCGGGTCGCTTCCCCCGTGGCCGGGATCGATGACAATTAGACGACCGGCTACTTTGTCGCTTAAGGTACCGGTCACCGACTGCAAGACGAGAGACCGCCCTGCCGCTAAGGCGATACACGTTCCCACCAAGACTATGGCGCAGAGGGCACAGATCACTTTATACCGCAGCTTGCGGGTGATGAGAATGATGACTACACGCCGGGCCACGGACCTCAACTCCCAGTCTGTAGAAATGTCGGGAACTACCCATCTCTCCTACAGACTTATGCGAAAGCTGCCGGGATATTAGTCAAATCTCCTTAGACCCTGGCGGCAAACACCCGGTAGCCGCCACCTTTGGCAATGGTCTCGACCCGGGAGTAGATACTGGCAAGGTGTTTTTCCAAACTGAGGGCACCTTGTTTAGTGCGAATGACAACACAGAGAAGACCACCGGGGGCAAGATGTTCCCTGGCGGCTGCCATTAGGGGATATACAACCTGCTTCCCCGCCCTGATAGGGGGATTGGAAGCAATCAGCGCAAAATCCTGTTCCGGAACTACCGAAAACCCATCTCCATGCCGGATATCTACATGGGCAACGCCATTGAGCCGCGCGTTAATGGCTGCAACTTCAACGGCCCTTTGATTTATATCCACCATCACAACCTCTAGATTTGGCTCCTCCTTGGCCGCGACAATGCCCACCGGCCCGTAGCCGCAGCCCAGGTCCAGCAGCCTGCCCTTTGGGGGCAGGGGCAGAGCTTCAATCAAGAGCCTGGTCCCTTGATCCACCCGAGAACGGGAAAAGACACCGGCCTCGGTAATGAACTGGTACTCCTTGCCCCTAAGGTTCGCCGTTATCCTCTGGGCAGCAGATTTAGAGGTGGGCTGGGAGGTAAAATAATGGTCATTGTCCATGGCTAATTCCTTTCTGATCCTCCTGCGGTATCCACCGCCGGCTCGAAGAAATCACCATCGCCCGCGAACAGCGAGCGACCCAGCCGAGAATCATAGGGCGTCCACCGCTCCCCCCGGCCGGCGGCCGCGAGGATTTCCGCAAACTTGCTTACTTCACTGTCCAAGTTGTCACAGTGGTGCAGAATACAGGCCTCCAGGGTCTGGGGCTCCTTTGGCGATCCCCACTCCAGCTGACCATGGTGGCTAAGCAGCATGTGCCGCAAACGCAGAGCCTTTTCTTCAGGGAAACCGCCAAAACCGGCAATTATCTCGGTGATTCTGTCGTGGCCGATGACCACATGGCCGATGAGTCGGCCGACATCGGTGATCTCGATCCCCGCCTTCACCTTGTATTCCTCAACTTTACCGATATCATGGAGCAGAGCCCCGGTGACCAGGAGGTCCCGGTCAACCTCCGGGTATAGGTCGGCAACGCTCTGGCATAGGCGTACCACATTCAGAGTGTGTTCCAAGAGGCCTCCAATATATGCTTGATGCATTGACCTGGCTGCGGGAGCCCAGCTGAAGGCCTGGAGAAAATCGGGGACAAAGACAGCCTCCAGTAAGGAGCGGCAGTCATCATCGGCAATTTCCCCGATGATTTCCTGAAACTCCGTCAGCATCAGCTCCCGGTTTCGCCTAGACGCAGGCAGGAAATCCTCAGGGGAGTACTGCCCCGGCAGGGGCTTCATCACTGAGCTGCACACTACCTGCAGGGTGTCCCGGTACAGGGCCACCTTACCTTCCACCGCAACCACATCACCGGTGGCGATTTGCGCAGCGAGTTCCTCCCCCTGCTCCCAAACAATTGCCCTGATCTCACCGGTCTTGTCCGCCAAGTGCATCAAAAGAAAACGTCCCGGCTTTGACGAAAAGGGAATTAACTCTTTGCGGGTGATAAGATAATGCCCCCGCACTAAAGCTCCCTCGGCCATGTCTTTAACCTGCATCTTCACTCTCC
>JAAZHE010000196.1 GCA_012510855.1 Bacillota bacterium
GTGGGTCTCCAAATCAGTTTCATCTAGTACATAGATGCCGTAGTAATCGCAAAGATCGTACCAGCGTGGGTCATTGGCGTAGTGGGATGTTCTCACCGCATTGATATTATGCCGCTTCATCAGAAGGCTGTCTTGGACCATAGAATCTACAGAAACAGCTCTACCAAGGTCAGGATGCATTTCATGGCGGTTTACCCCTTTGATCATGATGGGCACGCCGTTGACCAATAGGTTCCCATTCTTAATTTCAGCTTGACGAAATCCCACAGAGCATTGTTGTACTGATAGCACCTTCCCGCAATCATCTTTAAGGGTTACCAGAAGTTTGTAAAGGTTAGGAGTCTCCGCTGTCCACTTGCGGGGATTGGCGACGGGAATCCGAAACTCAATACTAGCACCACCGTCGGCGGTAACCTCTACAACCTGACTCACAGGAGAAACCACCGGCCGGCCAGCACAGTCCACCAGGGAAATAGACACCTCATGACCATTTACTTCAATGTCCTGGAAGTTCTTAATCACAAGGGCTGTATCCAAAACTGCGTCCTTGTATTCTCCATCCAGCTCTGTGCGAACCCTAACATCGTAGATATGAACGGCAGGAGGCGAATAAATATATACATCCCGGAAGATACCGCTCAGCCACCACATATCCTGATCTTCAAGGTAACTGCCGTCAGACCACTGCATAACCTGCACTGCAACCAGGTTTTCTCCCGGGCGAACATGGGGGGTGATATCAAATTCCGATGGCAGGCGGCTACCTTTGCTAAAGCCTACAAACTCCCCATTGACCCACAAGTAAAAGGCAGAATCCACTCCTTCGAAGCGGATAATCACGGGACGGTTCTGCCAATGGGCGGGCACGTGGAAAGTGCGGCGATAACAACCTGTTGGGTTTTCACTGGGCACCTTGGGAGGATCCACCGGAAAAGGATACATTACGTTGGTGTAGTGGGGCCTGCCGTAGCCCTCCATCTGCCAATTGGACGGAACGGTGATGCTGTCCCAGTCCGATACGTCATAGTCGGGATTCTGAAATCCAGAGGGCACCAACCTGGGGCTGGCCACATAGCAAAACTGCCAGCGGCCGTTCAACAGGCGAAACCACGGAGAATTACCCCGTTCACCGGTCAGAGCGCTGGCTTCATCGGGATAAGGCAGCAGCAAAGCATGGGCCGGCAAGCGATTGCGATGGAGAACCCGCGGATTTTCCCAATCAAACACTGAGCTCACCCTTTCACGGAAGTAATGAAACAATGGAAACAAGACACTAGCCACCTGGCTCGTCCGTCCTAAGTTCTTCCACTTATGACTTTTCTTGACAATAGCTGAGATTCCTTCTAGATAACCTAGCTGCCGAAAAACACCGTCGGTCCCGCCGGAAGGTCCCTCCCGGTAAACACGCGGGTGCAACTCGGCTATGAGCTATGGCCTCCGGCAATGACATCTCGCTAGATATTCATTGGTTTCTTATTGTATAGAGGGACACGTTTCTGATTGTTGATTGGATAGACCTGATGCAGAAACGCCCATAAAGAACAACGGGGAGTGGTCTAGGGTTTAACATCCCCTAAACCACTCCCCGTTTGCAGCCAGGTCTCATAGCTTTCCCAGCTATTTGATTTCAAAGGTAGCATGGGCTGTTACGCTGATCTGCTTGAGCTTTGTTGAAGTATCGTGGATTCCCATACTCGATACCTCGGTGGAGTGGGGTTGTGTAATCTGAAATACCCCCTGGCGGAGAGTCCTCAGCTTCCCAAGGGACATATCGGAACCCTTGAGCATCTCCAAAGCCCGTTCCCTGGCATTCTGGGTAGCCTCACCCACCATATCCTTTTTCAGCTCGTCCAGATTGGAGTAGAAGTACTCCAGTTGGCTGCGGTAAATACTAAGATTTGTATCCAGCTGGGGAAGCACATCCAGCGCTAAATTCTCGATGGTATCCACATCTTGGGAAATGACGTAAATTTGCTGCTCTAGGCGGTAGCCTTCTATCCCACTGCTTCCGTAAAACTCATACACGCTGGGCGGAATGACTGTGATTTCCTGGGCATCAACACCGCTTTCCTCTAGAAAGTCCACCAGCTCCTGAAGCGACTGGTATAACCGCCGCCTGCCGCCGGCCAAATCTTCCAGTCCAGTTCTTTCGGTGACAGACAAAGACCACTTGACTGTGTCGGCTTCATATTGCTTCGAAGCTGTCCCTACCACTGTAATGGTTTGCTGCGGTTTTCTAGCCTCCAGGAAGAAGAGGCCAAAAACCAGAGCTGCCAAAACCATGCCAATCCCAAGCAGAGCCGCTGCTTCAGCAAACTATCTCCCACTCCCCGTTCCTTTTAAAAAGTTGACCAACATCCCTCCCGTTGGGTATAGCTACAGTTTCAGCATATCACAAGTTGTTAACCCGATAAATAGACAATAAATGCAAAAACCCCCAGGACAGTGATCCTGGGGGACCAGACTCCTTTGTCATGTGGTGGGCCCTGTAGGATTCGAACCTACGGCCAAGGGATTATGAGTCCCCTGCTCTACCGCTGAGCTAAGGGCCCAAAAAATGGCTCCCCGGGTTGGACTCGAACCAACAACCACCCGGTTAAC
>JAAZHE010000020.1 GCA_012510855.1 Bacillota bacterium
AGGCCAGATCTGGGATACCAACTATGATCCGGAGCATCCCAATGAAACGAGGCTGCCTGCAACTCCGGAGGTAGTTGCCGGGATCGTGGAACAGGCCAAGGAGCTGGCCTATGAGAAACTGCTGGAAGGGGTTGAGGTGCCGTGAAGATCCAGCGGTTATACATCGGCGATTTCGGTATACTGCGCAATCAAACCCTAGATGGATTAGGGCCTGGGCTGGTTGTCATCGGCGGACCCAATCGGTCCGGCAAGACTACCTTTATGCAGGTTTTGAGATATCTCGGATACGGTTTTCCCCAAGGAGCCAACTTGCCCCCGCCGACCCATGAGTACCATGTGGAGGCGTCTGTTACTATAGACAATGGTCTGTGGCATGTGCGACTAACAGGACACAGCAAGCCCCGGATTTCGGGACCTTCTGGCCAACCAGGCAGCATAGACTTGCTGTTTGGCGGCCTGGATATGTTTACCTATCATCAGCTGTTTACCATCAGCCTTGATGAACTGCGGCTGCTGCCTGAGGGAGTAGACAAATCGGAGCAGGCGAAGCTGCAGTCTGTTTTGTTGGGGGCAGGACTTGCCCATGTGGCAAGGCTTCCAAAACTGCAAGAACAGCTGGAAGCGGAAGCGGAGAAGATCGGAGGAAAAAACGGCAACCCAAGCGTGAGAATGTTTAAGCCGTACTACGTCCGGATTGAGCAGGGGATCAAAGAACGGGATAATGCCCTGGCGGCGATGGGCGGGTACCGGGCCATGGTGCAAAGGTTGGCAGAGATTGAAACCCGGATCGATGATTTGAAAAAACAGCAGGATGCCGCTGTTCAGCATGTGGTCAGGATGGAAATCCTGCTCCACAACTATGAAGATTATTTGCGGTGGTCTGAGCTTGACCAAGTGCTCTCTGAACCAAAGGCGCAGTGGCTGCTCAGCCATTATCCAGATGGGCTTCTGCAGAAAGCTAGGGCTCTACGAGAAGACTATGAAGCCGCTCTGGGGGATTATCAGGAGAAGCTTTCGGCTTTCCGCTACCAGGTCAAGGACAGGGATGTAGAGGAGCGGCAGGAAGCCTTACTAGGAAAGGCTGCTGAGATTGACCTTGCTTTCCGGAATCTATCAGGCATCTTGGCCCGGATCGATGCCTATGAAAAAAGACGGGAAGAACAGCAGATAGAAGAAAGCCGTTTGCGGACCGACATCCTGGCAGTAGACCCCACGTGGAGAGGGGACTTGGAGTGCCTAGACCGCACAGTTGCAGAGGTGGATGAGGATCAGCTGCTGCGGGCAGTCCGGGAACATGAGCTTCTCAAGGAAGCAGAGGGCATTATCCAGCGGCTCCAGCAGCTAGATGTGTCGGACTTCGGTAAGCAGTTTAGGTCCTATGCCGTGGGTGCTGCTTTGGCCGTGGTGTTGGGGGCGCTTCTCGGTTCTGTGCAGCCTGTGTTGGGAATTGGCCTTGTAGTTGCAGGAGTGGTAGGACTAGGGCTTTACTACGTCCACCGCACCATTGCTGAGCACGCCATCAAAGATGAACGGCGCATCCTCAGGGAAAAGCTGCAGGAGATAGCAAATTCAATCGACCTTCCCTTAAAAGGTGTGAGCGGCGAAGGATTTCAGCAGATTGAGATCCGTCGCCAGCAGGCAGAGACAAGACTGGAGTTCTATCGAGATGTTCTGGGCCTCACAGAAGCAGCAGACGGCCAGCGCTACGCAGCTCGGTTGGCTGAATTTAGGCAGCTGTGGCAAAGATATAAGGCCCTTGAGCGTCAAGGAGAGGCCCTTGATGACGAGCATAGTGGAATTCTATTGGAGCTCGGTGAGCTGGCTGACTTAGCAGCGCAGCTAGGGAATTGGACTCCAGATGTCCAGCCAACAGCCGCTTCCTTCAGCCGCTTGGCCCTGGCAATAGAGAAAACCAGGGAGGACCTGGAGCGAGCTAAAGAAGTGCAAACGGCCAAGCTCAGGCTGAATGCCATCCTGGAGCAAATCGCTGAGCTGGCAAAAGAAGCCGGTTATCTTGAGGATAGGTCCGACAGCCATACCTGTGAAGACCTTTGGCGTCAGCTTGAGGCGATTATCCAGGCCGGAGAAAAGCGGGAGGAGTACCGGAGGTATGAGGAAGAAAGGAGAACCATCGCCCAAAGGATCAGGCATTCGCTGGGACGCCGGGAAGATGCTGCTTTACAGACAGCTTTCTCTGAAGCTGCAGCTGTGAAGGAAGGGGAGAAGGGAGTAGCAGCAGAAGACTACTTAAAGGTCTTGGAGTACCTATATGAAAGGTATCCTACCAAGGGGGACCTTGAGGAGAACTTGCGGCAGTCCGAGGAAGCTTCTAAGAAAATCGCTTGGGAGCTTCAAGAGCTGGAGGAGGAACGGGCTGACCTGCGGCGTGCCATTGCTTCCTTGGATACAGATCAAACCTTGGCCGATGCCCAAAAAACCATCGATGAAGCCAGGAGGCAGCTGGAGCCTCTGGCCCGGAAATTCGCCGTGTACAGAGTAGCAGCCCTTTTCCTGGACACTTTATATAAGCAGTTTCTTGTCGAGGCTAAGGATTCACTCCTCACCCGGGCCAGCGAGGTATTCCGGGAGCTTACGGAGGGTGAATATAAAGAGATCTTGCCCATGGATGACCTGACAGAGGCGGGTTTTCAGGTGGCTTCTCGGGGCGGCAAAGAGCTTCTTCCCAATGCCCTCAGCCGGGGAACTAGTGAGCAGCTGTTCTTGGCTGTTCGCTTAGGGAGAATTCAGGAAATCGAGCCGCCTCTACCGGTGATCTTCGATGACAGCCTAGTGAATTTTGACCGGCGCCATGCTTACCAAGGAGTGCGGGCCCTCAAACGCCTTGCCCAGAGGCATCAGGTGTTTGTTCTTACCTGCCATCCAGAGCTTGTTGAAATGATCGCGGCTGTTCAGGGCGATGAGCCTGCACAGTATTGGCAGCTGGATAGGGGAGTGTTTTCCCCGTCAGACTGGCAAAACCTCGTCCGGTTCCTAGACGCTCCAGCGACTGCCTAGGCCCGTGGTCTGCTCAATGCTTTGGCCCCAGGGGCCTTTTCCTTTGTCAAAGTGGAAAACGTTTTACTTTAGCGATGGGATTTTTCGAGAATAAGCAGGATTGTCCCTAGCACAAAGAGTATATTTACCACAGAAGAGATGTAAAACGTTTTAGCGGAAAACCGCCGGTGATTATATGGCAACCATTAAGGATGTTGCTTTAGAGGCCGGAGTATCCATAGCCAGTGTCTCTAGAGTCTTAAATGATCCCAATTACGGCTCGGCCGCGATGCGGATGAAAGTCATCGCTGCTGCCAAGAAACTCGGCTACCAGCCCAACAAGATAGCTAGAAGCATGGTAAAGGGGCAGACCAATATAATCGCTTTGGTCATCCCCGATATCCGCAACCAGTTCTTCACATCGGTTGCCCGGGGCGTAGAAGATGTGGCCAGCAAGTATGGTTATCAGGTGATGCTCTGCAACACAGATGAAAGTTCGAGTAAACAGAGGCAGTACATCGATACCTTCCGCAGCAAGATTGTCGATGGATTTATTATCGCTGTTGCATCAGACCAAGACCATTACCTAGACAAAGTGGACCGGGAGACCCTGCCTTTTGTTTTTATAGACCGGTTGTGTGAGGGAGTCTCAGCCGATGCCATTGTGGTGGATAACCGGGATGGAGCCCACAAAGCCGTCAGCCATTTGCTTGAACTGGGACACCGGCGTATTGGATTGATCGCCGGAAAGAGCGATACCCTCACCGGGCGGGAGCGTCTGCGGGGCTACGAGGAGGCTTATCGAGTGGTGGGAGAAACCGTCGACCAGTCTTTAGTGGTGGACGGCGGTTTTACCATCGAAGGCGGGTATCAGGCGGCTAAGACACTATTGGAGCTTGAAGACCGGCCTACGGCTATATTTGTCGCCAACAACTCGATGACCATTGGGTGTATAAGGGCCTTGACTGAGGCTGGGGTGAGAATCCCCGAGGAGATGTCAGTCATTGGTTTCGATGACTCCGAGTGGGCAGAGTTCTTTGTACCGCCCCTTACTGTGGTACGGCAGCCCACCTACACTATGGGAACATTGGCCGCAGAAATTCTATTTCAACGGCTGACTGGCACTGCTTCACCCCAGTGGCAAGAGGTTGTGCTCAAGCCGGAACTGGTCATTCGGGCATCCTGCAGCTCAGTGGGTTGCTAGGACAATAAACACTGTTAATGAAGGAGGTCTTACTGTGAGCTCAAAAGGTAAGGCGAAAATCGGGATTGTTGTAGTTTCTGATGAAAGACCTGCCATCCATTCCCAAGATGAGCAGCACAACCGTGACTACCTGTACAAGATCAAGAAGGTGCTGGAGGATCGCATCCAGGAGACTGGCGACAAGTTGGAATTCATTGTCGAAGATAGGATCATCAACAGCATGGGTTTGGCCGTAGCTGCTGCTAAAAGGATGCGGGCCGAAGATGCCGCCGGTGTCGTGATGTGCCACCATATGTGGACCTTTGCCCGGGAAGCAGCCATATTTGCCAGAGTCTACGGAGGCCCTGTAGCTGGCTACACCAACAAGGATCCCCTGCGCCCAGCCCTAGTTGGTTTGCTCTGCAGTGCAGGCACCATCGATAAGATGGGGATTTATCACCCCCGGATCATTGGGGATATTGAACGAAAGGACATTCAAGATGAGTTCCTCTCCTGGGCCAGGGCAGCGGCTACCGTGGGTACCCTGGTAGGGGAGACCTACTGCAACTTCGGCGGTCGGAGCATGGGTATGGGCACGGCAGTGCGGGATGCCAATGACTGGATAGTCCGCTACGGTGTCGATGTTGAGCAAATCGACCAGCTGGCCCTGTTGGAGAGGGCAAAGCAGATAGATGCCAAGCTGGTGGACCATGCTTTTAACTGGCTCAAGGAGCAGGTCGGCTATATAGATCCTGCTGTGCCGCCGGAGAAAATCAAAAACCAGATCCGGCTGTATGAGGCCGCTAACGCCATTTGCCGAGAAAAAGAGATTGATTTCTACGGCATTAAGTGTCAGCCGGAGCTCAGTGAGGTTACGGACTTTGCGGTACCATGTCTCAACCAGGCATTCTCTAATGCCGACTTTGACTGGCATGGTCCCAAGGAGCCGGTGGTCTGTGCCTGTGAGGCAGATATGGGTGCAGCCATGACTATGCGCCTCCTCCAGGGAGTGTCAGGACAGCCTACCCTATTCATGGATTTCCGGGACTATGATGAGGAGCGGGATGAGTACATTTTCTGCAACTGCGGCTCGCAGTCTGTTTGCTATGCCAAGAGCATGAAGGATATTCACCTGGTCCGGACAGACAAGTACTACCCATCAGGTGGCGTCCACGTCCAGTACGTCTGTCGGGAAGGGGAAGTGACTGTAGCCCGGCTCTGTGAAGACGCTGACGGCGAGTGGATGGCGATCATCCCCGGGCGGTTTGTGTACTATGACCGGGAGCGGTGTCGAGAGACCAGTCCCCTTTGGCCCCACGCCTATTTGAAGGCGGATATCAATCCCGATGAGCTCTTACAGCTTTATGGGTCAAACCACGCCCATGCCGTGTACGGCAACTGGGTGAAGGAACTAACCCACCTCGGCCAGATGCTGGGCTTCAGGACCAAAGTGTTCACCCGGTAACCAACTACGAAATGAGAATTGCAAACCAGCCGAGAACTCGGTATAATGAACCCAGCCCCTTGATAGTGTCAGGCGACTGGCGGCCCTGGAAAAGGAGCCTGTAGCGCCGGGCTGGATTTCAGCAGCAGGTATCAAGCTAACCTGTGGGACTCAATGGCTAATTGGGAACCACAGGTTTTTGTCCTTAATGAGGAGGAGCTGTATGGATGAAGCGACCCGTTACCAAATCGGGAGACGAGTCTCTTGGCTGACAATTATTGGTAATATCATGTTGGCAGTGGTCAAGGCGGGAGTGGGCTTTCTTTATGGGAGTTCAGTCTTGATTGCCGATGCTGTCCATTCCCTGTCCGATGTGGCAACGACAGTGGTGGTGCTATTTGCCATGCGGATTGCCAACGCGCCGCCGGATGCGGAACACCCTTACGGCCACGGCCGGGCAGAAAGCATCGGCGCCAAAGTCCTGGCGGTAATGCTGGTTCTCATGGGCCTCAGCATAGGGGGCAGTGCGGTGCGACAGCTGGTTGCCGGCAACTTGGCAGTTCCCGGGCATCTGGCCCTCTGGGCTGTTCTGTTCTCCATAGTGGTCAAAGAAGTCATGTACCGGTATTCCATGACGGTGGGTAAGCGGATCAACAGTCCTGCCCTGATTGCCGATGCCCTGGAGCATCGTTCCGATGCCATGTCATCTGGGGCGGCGCTTGTCGGCATTGTGGGGGCCCGGCTGGGATACCCCATCTGCGATCCCTTGGCGGCATTGGTGGTCTCCGTCTTTATTGTTAAAATGGGAAGCGGGATTTTCCTAGAATCCTCCCGTGAACTGATGGATGCCCAGGTTCATGGAGATCTGGCGGCAGAAGTTGAAATGCAGGCCAGCACGGTGCCTGGAGTTGAGCATGTTGACGAAGTTCGGATCCGAAAATACGGCCAATACCATTTCGTTGACATGAAACTCAGTGTAGATAAAAACTTGACGGTCTGGGAAGGCCATGCCATAGCCTCCGAGGTGAAAAGCAAGCTGCGAGACTCAGTGCCCTCGGTGGGGGACGTACTGGTACACGTAGACCCATATCCCGACCGCCACGATTTGGCTGGCCCTGATAGCTAATTGTCTGCCGGCTGCTGGCTGGTGTTCACAATTTGTCCGGGCACGCAGAAGCCAATCGATCCATCAAGGTACTAAGCTCAGTAACAGGGCGGGCTTTGTGCTGGCAAAGCGCTCTCGCGGCCCTGTGGGGAGTCAAAGGGGTGGATGAAATCCACCCCTTAACTAATACTCATGCAGCACCCTCAACCCGCTGCATATCGCGACTGGCGATGACGTCAATTCCCGTATCTAAAATATTCGCTAACACCACATCACCGGTCTTGACAGGGGCAGTGACTTCTATCTGGGCGAGGACTTCCATGGCTTTGGCCAAAAGCTCCTTAGGAATAGCTTCCGCAGTTCTTACCGGCAGAAGGGGCAGGCTGCCGTGTCGGATTCTGACCGTGGTGGTGAGAACCCGCCTTGGATTCAGTACCTCATTCTGAGCATATATCTCTCCCCGTCGACATTGATGCCCGGTGATGCGCAGATTGCCTTGGGCATCTCGTTCTACCTCCAGCTGGCAGCCGGTAGGACAGGTAATGCAGGTCATCTTGCGCTTGAGTTCTTGACTCACCTGGGCTTCCATGGCCATCTGTACTCTCCTCCTTCCTGTGGAGTGTGGCTACCTCGACTCAATGGGACTTTCGCTACTTTCTTTGTCATCTCGGTTCTGCCGCAAGGCACAGCTCCCGGCCTTGAAGTATTCCGGCTTCTTTAAGGCTATCCCAATGCTGAGCCTTGAGCCTGATCTTCAGCATCTCACTGGGCCGCACTTGCCGTTTCCGGGAGAGGGTTACCCCGCTGAGGGACAGGGTAATGACATCCATGGGCTGCATCACCCGTAGATAAAGGTCTACTTCTGTCCCTGGAGTAATCCGCTGCGGCAGTACATAGCGGACATCGTTCCCGGGAGTAACCGCCAATTGCGTTGTCTTGCCGTTCTTTTCGGAGCTAGCGCCATCGAAGGTCTGCCTTAGGGTATGGCGGGCAGCTGCTTCACCGGCGATTTCCGCTTCTTCGCTCACGTAATCCACTAGATCATGGACGTGGAGGACATTGCCGCAGGCGAAAATGCCCGAGACCAAGGTCTCCCGGTTTTCATCGACAATGGGTCCACCAGTCCGCGGGTCCAAAGGCACCTGGGCCTCCTGGGAC
>JAAZHE010000197.1 GCA_012510855.1 Bacillota bacterium
ATACTACCGGGAAATGTTTATAGATGGCACCCTGCGGCTAGCTGAGCTCATGGCTAGCGAAATCAATGACTTAGGGGAGGCTATCAGAATCTGCAGACAGGGACTGCGGAAGGATCCATTTAGAGAGGATCTTTACCATGCATTGATCAGCTACCTCATCGACGCCGGCCGTTATACTGAAGCCGCTACCCAATACACAGCCTATGCCAAGATGATGCATGATGAGTTTGGCTTAGACCCCAGCCGTGAAGCCCGGGCCCTCCTGGAGAGAATTCACGCTGGAGGCCGGATCGATGCCCATGAACTGGTCAAGTCAGTGCCAGCCCGTACCGGGGGTGCCTATGTAAGCGACCGGGCTTTCTTTGAGGCTGTATGCCACCTGGAAGGCCGTCGTCGGGACAGAAGTCAAGAGCCGGTCACCTTGGTGATGGTATCGGTCTATGGGTCAAAATCTATGGAGCAATCAGTTGGTGCTGCTGCCTCCGTCCTGCGGAAGGGCGATGTGGTGTGCCAGTGGGATGAAGATAAATTGGGTATTTGTCTTTGGGGTACAGATGAAACCGGTGCCAAAGTAGTCGGCCGGCGGGTCAAGCGGGAGCTGGAGAAAAGCGGCGGAGTGCGAGTCGGCGTGACTTATGAAGTCCTCAAGGGCGGCAGTGAACGCCCAATCCTTGGAGCGTTGGAAAAGGCCTTATAGGAGTGTTTATAGAAATTCCGGGAGCCCGGTTTGAGCCGTTTTAGAGATATGTTTTAGTCCGCTGGGTTATATTGAACACAGGTTACGGTATAGGGGGGCAGTTGCCAAAATGACACCTTCTACTTTTGTAGTACGAATCATCCGCTGCGCCAACGGAACCTGGCAGGGACGGATCGGCCACACCCAAACCGGTGAGATGAGACCATTCCAAGGCTGCTTGGAAATGATAAAGATAATGGATGAATTTGTAGGAACCGGGAGGCAAGTGGAAAGGGAGACAGGGCGTAATGCAGACCAATGGCCCACGAGTTTTAGAGGTTAAAGGAATCTGGCTTGTCTTCATGCTGATGCTCCTGACGGCATGGGGCGGTATTGCTGAAGGCAGCAGTGTGGTGAAAGTCAGCCGCGAGACAGTCAATATCACTATCGATACGCGGCCTGCCCCGGACCAGGAATATATCGACGGCGGCACTTTGACTGTAGCATGGGAGCCGGCAAAGCTCGACCCTGGTGCCGGTGAAACTGGAGCCGTGGTGGAGGACAAGAAAAACATATACTACGAAGCCAGCGATTTGCTCTGGGGAGACAAAAAGATTCCCTCTGAGTATATAGAAGTATCTACTCCTTATTCAGGAGGCTACCAGCCCCTGAATAAGCCGGTGCTCTTTCTAAAAGCCGATGAAGAGAAACCGGTGCAGGTTAAGTTCCGGATTCATAGAGACGCTTGGAGGAATGCAGGTCAGTTTAGCGGTTATCTGACATCAACCTCCCCCATGGCGAAGAATGGTGTTATCCAACTCAATGTCAATGTTAAGGAGTACACAGCCTTAACAGTAGACTCAGGTTCAGGTCAAGGCAGCACTGTGATAGTCAATGCCGACCGAGGCCCGGGAACCTACGAAGCAGAACAGAAAATTTTCGTCAGAGCCATTACCAACACCGGAGGTTCCACCCTGATGGTATCTTCAAAAGGCTTGGAGTTTATTGACAGTGAAGGCAAGACTGGGTTGGGGCAAAGCGCTGTGCCTGTGATTCAACCCAGTGCCATTTGGATCATATGGGAAGATAGCTATCAATCCCGAGAGTATAACCTGGGTAATGCGGTAGTCCTAGACTGTCCCAATGGAATTACGGAGTATAGTTTTGCAGTTAAGGTGCAGACTCAACTTGAGCATGTAGCCGGCGTCTATAAGGGAAATATCCACTTTACTTTGGCAAATTGAATGGCTAGACTTGCGTATAAAAAGCCAAGAGATGGATGCTGCTTTCCTCATTGGAGGCGATGACCCGCTGACCGTATGTGGTCACCTTAGGGCAGCGGTGGAGCCAGTGGTGAAACCGGCCAATGGGATAAAACCAGCAAACCAATGAGGAGGAAGTGCTATGAAGAAAATTTTAGGAATCACCGCTGTCTTGGCCCTGGTTTTAGGAGTATGGTGCGGTGTTGTGATGGCGGCAAATGCACAGCAGTCTGAGGCTTTACCCAAAACACAGGATGTAGAGCTGCAGGTAAATGTCCATAAATGGGCGAAAATAGAAGAAACCTTTGAACTCATGGAGCTTAACCTCACGCAACCGGGGACTTACAAAGAAACATATCAGTTTATTACCGTTGCGACAAATACAAAGGTAACGGTCAGTGTATCGGACTCAGAGCTATCGCTAGTAACACCGGCAGACGAAGGTGGTAAGGGGTTTACGGTCAGTAAAGATCTGCCTCTTGAGTACGATGTAGTGTTTCGGAAAGACACTGACAGTAAGCGAGGCGGCTATAAACAATACACAGTAGAGGCTGGTGAAAGGGATACCCGAAGACTAGTGTTCTGGGCCGAATGGATGGACGGCGAGAATTGGTACCAGCTTTTGGCCGGCGAATACAAAGGAAGTGCGACTGTTACTGTTGCTGCAAGCAACTAGTGTTCCAATTTATTGGTAGGTGTATCCTATCCCGGGGAACTGGAGTAGAGGTAGAGAGGGTGGTCGTGTGAAACCTGCCGTACGGGGAATTCTACTTGGCTTGATTGCAGCTGTTATCGTAGCAGCGGTCTGCCAAGTGACTTTGGCCTTTGGGGTGCGTCCTTTAGTGATTGACATCGACTGCAAGCCCGGTGATACCAGGGATTTCGAGATCATACTTAACCCTGGCAATACCGAAGAGACTGTACAGCTGTCATTGTATCAACCTGTTCAGATGCTGAGCGGAAACTTGGCTTATCAAGAGCCGGTTCCCGAGATGTTTCCCGCTGCAAGTTGGGTGCACCTCGATTCCAACGAGGTCAGAGTCTACCCCGGTGAAGATACGTATGTAAGGGGCACCATTAGGGTTCCCTTTGATGCCGGGGGTTCCCATACGGTGGTAATCATGGCTGAGCCCAAGGTGGCAGCTGATCAGCCGGGAATAACCTTGATTGTGAGGTACGCCATCCGGCTCAATATACGGGTAGACCGACCGGGTTTACGGACTACCGCAGAGCTGAGAGAGTTTGACTTGGTACCGGGGCCTGAAGGAGAGCCTGTAATCACCGCCCGCATTGCCAATCCATCGGCCTGGGACTACCTAGTCTCAGGGGAAGTCACCATTCGAGACTCCGGCAGGCGGCTGGTAGAAAGGATTCAACTAAACAGCGAGGCCGGTGCCAGAGCTAATTTGACAGAGACCAGGATATATCCCGGCAGTGAAGTGGAGTACACAGGAACGGTTACCAGAAGGCTCAATCCCGGCGACTATACCCTAAGGCTATTCCTCCGCTATGGGGAGCATGGCCAGATCATTAAGACTAAGGATATTACTATTGTTGAAGGGCAGTTCAAATTCCCAAGTGCTGAGGAGCTCGGAGCATTCAGTGTAGAACCTGATGCCATTTCCATGGAAATCCGGGCTGGACAGCAAAGGAGCCAGGTGCTGCAGCTGACCAGTGAGATCATGGAGCCAGCCGTGGTCTTGGTTGGCGGGAGAGATGTTGAAGCCGATTATCCCTACTCACCCTTGGGGTGGATCGAGCTTAGAGGACCCGGTGAGATCAACCTGCCCGGACGGGGGCGGGGCAGAATAGTACTGACCATCGCGGTACCCAAGGAGGCAGCCGACGCCTCATACAACGGTTACATCGTACTGGGAGCTTTTAATCCTGATACCGGAGAGCTGCTCAGTCAGAGGGAAATCCCTGTCTCGGTCTTGGTGGGAACTAATCACCTGTACGCAGTTGAGATCAAGAGTCTCGAGGCCGAGAAGGTTGAAGAAGGCCATATGCTGTATCTGGATATTGCCAACAGCGGCAATGTCGACCTGGTACCCCGGGGAGACCTAGTGATTACCACCAATGCTGGGGAATTTGTAGAGCGGGCCGTGTTGACCTTAGGTGAGGGTACCGACAAGGTCATGCCCCTCCAAAGACAGCAGCTGGAAGGCCTTGCGCAGGGGCTTGAGCCCGGTTCTTACCAAGTGCGGGTGACTATTACCGACGGAACCAGGGAGCTTCTCACCAGTGAGATGGCACTGGAAATTGCCGACTAGGGAGAAAGAATGGAAACTTTATGTAAATATCCCTTTAGATAGCAGGATTTTCTCAAGCCATGTGGAATAGGGTAAGTGAAAGACGTTGGAAGTTAGTGGAAGAAAAGGTTTAATCAAGGAAAAATCTGGGTAGAAATTAACTGGAGAAATAAATAGCATTAACCTCTACCGATAAAGGCAAACCCACCGAAAGGTGGGGGCGCAAAGTCCACGGGCCTAAGGCATCAAGCTATGGCGGCCGGACTGCCGAAGAGAGGAACAGGACGATTAAAGGAGCCTGTCATCTCTCTCGGTGAGCGGGCTCCTTTTTCAATGGAAAAAGGAGCTGGTTACAACAAGAAACGCAATCCCATAGATTTCTCCAGAAAGGGTAAACCCGACCGAAAGGCGGGGGCACAAAGCCACGGGCCTAAAAGGGACAAACCTAATGGCGGCCGGGCTGCCAAAGGAGGAATACAAATGAAAAGAGTATCAGTTCTGATGATGGTGCTGGCGGCGTTGTTGGTGGTTGGTTTGGCAGGTGCTGTACAGGCCAGAGAGTTGGCTAGGGCTGAGCTCAAAGTTCGCATCGAGATTCCAGTCATGCAGCGTCTAACCGTGCTGGAGCCGACGCAGATATATTTCCAGTATCCAGCTGATGGACAGGCAGTCGAGTTCAAGAACGTTGGCCGAGTAAGGGTACAGAGTAACGCTGACTGGGCACTGACAGTAGGTGCCGTTACCGATGGGGATGTTAAGGTGGCAGTAAGACCGGCAGGAGACAGAACTGCTCGGTGGCAGTATGTCGACGGAACCGGCGGGGTATTTACAGGTCAGTCCGGCTCTCAGGATATCAGCTGGGATGTGAGGATTGAGGGTAATAGGCTGAGGAACAATACCCAGAATCAGCAGGGTGCGGTGCAGCTCTACTTCACCTTGGGTCGCCTGTAAAAATCGGTGTTAGATACGACAATAATATACAGATAATATACAGGGTTAGATCGAGAGTATACGCCAAACAAGCCCAGGCTAGTCCTGGGCTTGTTTGATCGGGGCAGAGCTTTTGGAGAAC
>JAAZHE010000021.1 GCA_012510855.1 Bacillota bacterium
ATACTATACGATAGTCGAGGCATACCAGGCTGGGACAGACTTCAGCAGTGATGCATGGGTGACCGACCTTCAGCAGACGTCTCCGGGTATTTGGGAGGCGGAGTTGAAAAGCGGTGCCTATGACCTCTCCTTGATTAACCTTGGTGAAGGTTTTTCAGATCAGCGGCTGTACGGCATTGAAGTCGTGGGAGGTTCAGTCACTGAAAAGACCATCGAGCTGGGCGGCAAAGGCCGCGTGGAAGTTGATCTGTCGGGAGCTGAAGCATATGATTGGCTGCGGGTGATGCTGTTTGCCGTTGGCGAATTCAGCCAGTGGGGTGAATATGATACCTACGTCTGCGACTTGGAGTACGATGATAGCAGAGGGATATGGCGGGGTGAAGTAAGGGAAGGCAAGTACCAGCTGCGGATTACCGATGGTTATGCAGAACAGCGGGTTGAGATGGTGGTATGGCCCGACACTACCAACCGCAAGGGTATCGTACTCGATCTACGGGAAGACTGGGCAACCTATGAACAATGGGGTGCCGACGCCGATTGGCAATGGGAATGGGAAATTGAAGATGAATGGGGCGACGAGGAAGACGAATGGGATTGGTAGAGCTGGCACAATAAGCGACTCTTGGGCTGCCTGAGGGCAGCCCTTTCTGTTTCCAAACCTTGAAGCAAGGGTATGGCTCAAGAGTATTATAAATAGCTTGCCAGTATTATAAAGAGGAACTTTCGCTGTTGCGGCGAAACATAGTTTTAGAATGTGGTAAAGTATAACAATCAAAATTGTTAGCCAATAAGAACGCGGGGAGGTACAGAAATGAGCAAGAAACTAAGGGCCGGTATAATTGGTGTAGGCGGTATTGCCAACGGCAAACATATGCCGAGCTTGGCCAGGCTCGACAATGTAGAAATGGTTGCCTTCTGTGACATAATCAAAGAAAGAGCAGAGAAGGGCGCTCAGCAATACGGCACTCCCGATGCCAAAGTCTTTACCGATTATCGGGATCTTGTCGCCCTAGATGATCTCGATGTTGTCTATGTTCTAACTCCCAATGATGTGCACTCCGAAATGACCGTGGCAGCCTTGGAAGCAGGCAAGCATGTCATGTGTGAGAAGCCTATGGCCATCAACTCTGAGCAGGCCTTGGCCATGGTAGAGGCAGCGGAGCGGACAGGAAAGAAACTCACCATCGGGTACCAGAATCGTTTCCGTGCTGATTCCCAATACCTCAAGAAGCTGTGCGATGCCGGCGAACTGGGCGAAATCTATTTCGCCAAGGCTCTAGCCGTTAGGCGCCGGGGCGTACCGACATGGGGTATTTTCCTGAATGCAAAGCGACAGGGCGGTGGTCCTCTCATCGACATCGGCACCCATGCTCTGGACCTCACCCTCTGGCTCACCAACAACTACAAGCCGGTAAGCGTCATGGGTGTTACTTATCGTAAGTTGGCGGATACCGAGAATGCAGCCAATCCGTGGGGCCCATGGGATCCCAAAGAATTTACCACTGAGTACTCTGCCTTCGGTTTTGTCCAGTTCGAGAACGGCATGACAGTGATTCTCGAATCCAGCTGGGCCCTCAATACACTCCAGGTGGGAGAAGCTATATGTGTCCTCTGCGGAACCAAGGCAGGGGCCGACATGTTTGACGGCCTAAGGATCAACGGCGAGAAATTCAGCAAGCTCTATACAACTAAGCCCGCGCTGTACGGAGAGGGAGTAGCTTTCTATGAGGCCAGGCACGAGGATGCCGGTTTTGCCGAGGCCAAGCACTTTATCGACTGCATTGTCAATGACACCGAGCCAATAGTGAAGCCGCGGCAGGCTTATGTCGTGACCCAGATCCTTGAGGCTATCTACGAGTCTGCTAAGACAGGTAAGCCGATTTACTTCAAGAACGGCGAAAAGTGCTGCGATGTTCAAGAATGCTGTGACGACGACAAAGAGTGCTGCGATGATGATAAGGGTTGCTGTGATGCCTAGTCTTAGGTGATGCGGCAGTTGGGGACTGGACCCGTTTTGGGTTCGGTCCTTTTTCAATTACTCTTCCATAACTGTGACAACCTCGACAGGGGGGAGCCAATTGGTGGAGTTTCGCGCCCTCAAGGAATCGGAAATGGATGCATGGTTTGACCACTGCGCCCTTGTCTTTAACCAACACAACGACTTCGAGGCCTCTCGCCAGTACTTCATGAACCATTGGTATAATGATCCCTGGCGGGAGCGCCACGGGATCTTGGTGGCAGTAGAGGCCGGTGAAATCCTGAGTACCGTCCGGGTTTTTCACCGCCGAATCTATCTGGGCGGTGAAACGTTTACCATGGGCGGCATCGGGGAGGTAAGCACAAAGGCGCCCTACCGACGTCAGGGGTTATCCGGAAGGTTGTTGGAGATGGCCATTGACTATATGGAGGCAGAGGGCATGGATTTTTCCATGCTCAGCACCGGAACTCCCAGGCATTACAGCCGTTTTGGCTGGGAAGAGGTGGCTACCTATTGGAGACAGGCGGAGGTCGAGCCTCTCAGGTGTGAGGCTGTTCGTGTGGTCAACCTTCAGGATCCCAAGGAACTGCAGCGAGTAATGAATTTGTACCATCTGTATTCCTGTCGGCTAAACGGTCCCATCGTCCGGGATAGGTGGGATTATTGGCAGGATTGGGTGAGGACAGAAATCACTCGCGGGTGGTTTCCCGATGGTCGGGGGCGGGGTTGGGTGCTTGTAGAAGGTGCGGAGATCAAAGCTTACCTTACCGCGGCCAAGGATGCTGGTCAGGATATCCTCTCTGTTAACGATTTTGCCTGTAGGGATGATGAAGCTGCCAGTTTCCGGAAGCTGATACAGCATGCTGTTTGGAGTCTTGGGAACGGCGAGCCTGTGCAAGTGGCTTATCCGGCGGCAATTGCTTCTGATTTTCCCTCCCAATTGGAAGCAAGGCAGGGCCTTATGATCCGGGTGAACAATCAGAAGGTCTGGAATCGGCTGCCCCACAACAGCGTGCACGATCTCTTTCACCATGTTAGCAATGACGACTACAGCAAATCGAAACTAGTAACCTGGGGAATCGATGGCTATTGATTTTTTCGGAGAACATTCATGACCCACGGTATGGTCAAACTGGTTGCAAATAGGCTAATATAGTAGGTGTAGATTCTCCAAAGGGCGAGAAAGGTCACAAGTTGCTCATGGGAGAGCAGATTACGGATTAGTAGGGCCATAGTGGCTTCTACACCGCCGGCAGCTCCTGGAGTGGGGATTAAATATTGTGCGAATTCCGTTGCAATGTGACAGCCGATTATTGCAGGCCAGGGCGCTCTGGCACCCACTGCTCTCAAGAGCAGAGGAGTTATGGAAAGAAATGAAACCCAATATAGCAGATTGAGGCACAGGTTCATTAGCAACAGCGGCCGATGGTCTCGCCAAAAAACTTCTATCGCTGCTTCAAACCTCTGAACTTCCCTCGCAGCCCGAGCCGCCAAGTGAGCTATTTTCTGGCTCCCACCGCGGTTTTTCTGGGATAGTTCAGAGGTTACTTGCGATATTCTGCCGGCGAAGATGAGCAAGGCCAGCGCCGGGACGATTAGAATTATGGTCCCTATTACTGCTGTTGAAACCCAGTTTTTAGCGGCAGATACATCAACACGAAACAACAGGACTCCTGCTGTTATCAGCAGCCCGAGGATTAAGCCGGTGTTGACTGAGTCAATGAGGCCGACTGCCAGGGACCTACCTGCCGGCACCCCTTGCTGGTGAAGTAGGAAGAGAAAAACGGGATAACCGCCAACGGCACTGGGAGTAACATGGGATATAAATACCCCTGCCAGATAGCTCTTGATGACAACCCGGGCGGCGGCACTATCAGCTAGGGGGCGAAGCAGGCACCACACCCTAAGTATTCTGGCCGTCCAGGAGATGATTAGCAGGATGAAAGCTGTCAAGAGTGGAGAGAAATCTATATCCTTGAGGGACAGCAAAATGGGCTGCCCAGGCAGGAGCCGTCTCAAAAACCACAAGGTGACCGGCCCGAGAATAACGGCAATCCCGCCGTAGATGACAAGGCGGTACTTGGGAAGACTCAAAGGAAATGAGGGTTGATGTGATCCCTCATGGAGAGAATCTGTCACCTGCTATCACCCTTGGTCCTACTACTACTCTATGCCCATATGAAGAGTATGCCCCGGAGGTACCAGGGGTAATGTGGCAGCTGAGGGCAGCATTTCAGTCTACAACCCTGATGAAAGAGAATTTCTCCATGCCACGGGATTAGATTTCGTGCTCTATGGGTATAAAAAGTCCAAGGATGGGTCTTACTGGTTAGGGAGGTCAGCCATGAGAATAAGACTATCTATGAGAAGCAAGCTTCTGATCACCTTTGGAGTCATTATCGCATTAATGCTCCTGGGTACTGGTTTTGTGTTGCGGTTGATGAACACCTGGAAGACAGCCCAATGGCACGCCATTGACCAGGAGAAATTGGCTACCTTTATGGCGGAGCGGGAAATCGATCATCTGGCTTGGGATGTGGATCTTCTGACTGCCCTTCTCTTGGGGGAACCGTTCACCGGCCAACTTGATCCGACTCAATGCAATTTGGGTAAGTGGTTTTATTCTTATACTGCATCAGAGGAATTCCAACAGCTGCCTCAAAGCATGCAGCAGAGGATTGCCTCACTTGAAACACCCCACCAGCGGCTCCATCAAGGAGCAAGGGAAGTATTACGGCTAAGGGACAGCAACGTTCCCTTACAGGACCTGCTCATTGTTTACCAAACTCAAGTAGCACCCAACCTTAATCAGGTACGTCAGATACTGGCAGACACAAGAGTAGATTCCCAGTCAGCAGCATCAGCTACCGTAAAGGCTGCAGAGAGGATGGAAGCCCAGACCACCAGGACTCTGTGGATTGCCATCTTGATAACTCTCGGAATTAGCATTTTCTTGGTTCTGCAGTTCACAACCGGCATTCACCGCACACTGCGGGCAGTATTGGGTATGGCTGAGGAGATATCCCACGGAGACTTAACCGGTTCGATATCCATCAGGTCAGGGGACGAATGTGAGGAAATGGCCGATGCCATCAACGAGTTCGTTGCCCATGTGCGGGATATTGTCGCCGAGGTCCGCCGGGCAGCTGTAGCCATCAACGATACCAGTCAGCAGGTAGCCAGGGCTATGGATGAAATGACGGCATCTACTCAGGAGGTGGCATCGGCTGCATCGGAGTTTGCTGCCCATGTGCAGCAGGTGAGCTTTGATGCCAATGAGATGGCCAAGAACGCCGAAGCCATTGCCAAATCGGGCCGAGAAGGCTCGGCACGTCTCGATGATGTGCTGCAGCGGATGGACGAGATCGAAGCAGTGGTTGGTCAGTTGGCCGATTCAGTGAAGGATCTGAATCAGGAAACCAGTAAGATCGAATCAATTACCGCCACCATCGCGGATATTGCTGATCAAATCAACTTGCTGGCCCTCAATGCCGCCATTGAAGCCGCCAGGGCTGGTGAGCAAGGGCGCGGCTTTGCCGTAGTGGCGGAGGAAGTGCGCCGGCTGGCTGAAAGGTCCAGTCAAGCCTCCGGTGAGATCGCAGCCCTCATCTCTAGAGTGGCGAAGCGGTCCGATGAGACACTGGAAAGCATGGAACAGGGCAGCCGGGCAGTAGCCGATGGTGCCGGCGCGGTGGAGAACGCGGCCGATCTTCTCAGGCAGATCATAGAATCCATCGATACCATGAGCTCTCGGATTCAGGCTATTGCTGGGGCGGCAGAAGGACTGGCTGCTGGAAGCCAAGAGATTGCCGCTGCCACTGAGGAGCAGTCGGCTACAGTGCAAGAGATCAGCAACTCGTCACAGATGCTGGCGGTTACAGCTAGCACTCTCAAATCCTCGGTTCGGGATATCAAGACCGGAGATGAAGCTGAAGGCGAAGCGGAATAAGCTTGATTGTAAACAAAAGCAGGGTAATGCGCACCTTGCCAGTATATAATCTTAGGGGCTGAAACATCCTGCAGCCTTTCCCCTGCAGGATTTGACAAGACTCCTGCGGGAATGTAGAATGAACTTTAGAGAGAATAGTTATCAATAACAGGAGGGGTATACGTGAACATTAAGGGATCACAGACTGAAAAGAATCTCTGGACCGCCTTTGCTGGTGAGTCTCAGGCCCGCAATAAGTACTGGATGTATGCATCGGAGGCTAAGAAAGCAGGCTTTGAGCAGATCGCCGGCATTTTTATGGAGACAGCCGAAAATGAGCTTGAGCATGCCAAGCGGATTGCCCGTTTCTTGGGCATAGTCGGCGATACTGCCCACAACCTCAAGGACGCCGCCGCTGGCGAACATTATGAGTGGAGCGAGATGTACAGGGATTTCGAGGCTGTCGCGCGGGAAGAGGGATTTGATGAGATTGCTGATTTCTTCCATGAGGTAGCTGAAGTGGAGGAAGAGCATGAGAAACGGTATCTGGCGCTCTTGAAGCGGGTCGAGGATGGCACTGTGTTTAAGCGTCCAGAGCCTATCCGCTGGCAGTGCCGTAACTGCGGCTATGTTCATGAGGGCACTGAGCCGCCTCAGGTATGCCCCGCCTGTGCTCATCCAAGGGCCTACTTCCAGGAGAAGCCCGAGAACTACTAAGAACAGCGGCTTTCCCATGCCCAAGAGGGCGATAAAAGCTGTTATGTGATAGCTATTAGGATAACTACTAGGGGTGTCAGCCCATTGCAGTGGGCTAACACCCCTTTTTATTGTTGAGTCCGTTGTTTACTAATCGAAAACAATCATGACCTTATTGGCTTTGCCGGAGGAGTGAACAGCTAAGGCCTCGTGGATGTCCTTCAGCGGGAAACGGTGACTGATGAGGGGCTCTACCCGGACGGCACCTGACCCCACTAGTTTGACGGCTCTGGAAGTAGTAAAAGGATTAATAAAGGAGCCTGCAATTCGCAGTTCCTTGCGGTACACTTCATGGGGCTCAATCTCTGCCCGCAGGCCTTGGGGGGAAACCCCAAACCAGACTACTGAAGCTCCTCGCCTGGCTATCCTTATGGATTGCTCTACCGCGGCCTTGGCGCCGGCAGCCTCAATTACCACATCGAAGGCATCGGTAGGCAGTTCTTCTGGCAGCACTGTGCGCTCTGCTCCTAGTTCTTTGGCCAAATCCCATTTGCCTTGGACCGGTTCGCTGACCGTTACCCGTCCCCCTGCTGCCCTAGCCAGCTGCATCAGAATTAACCCGATGGGGCCGCCCCCGAGGACAGCCACTTCGTCTCCAGGGCGAATTTGGGCTTGCTCCAGTCCTCGGATACAGCAGGCGACCGGCTCGACAAAGGCTCCTGCAGCGAAGCTGATGCCGGGAGGCAAGAGGTGGGCCTGGGCCGCGGGAACCACCGAATATTCAGCAAAACCTCCATCGATATCTACGCCCAAGGCTGTCAACTTCAGGCACAAATGGACTTTGCCGCTGTGGCAGTAGTAACAGCTGTAGCAGAAAATATTAGGGTCGACACAAACTCGGTCATGGACCCTAAAGTTGGTTACTCCCTCACCTACTTCAACGACCTCTCCGGCATATTCATGGCCGAGAATGACGGGCGGTGTGGATGCCGACTCCCCTTTGATAATATGCGCATCGGTTCCGCAGACCCCCGCCCCCTTGACTTTAATCAAGAGTTCTCCCGGCCCTGGCTTAGGCACATCCTCCTCCAACAGCCGCAGATCTCCGACTTCCATAAAGCGAGCAGCTAACATGTCTCAAGCCTCCACTCCCATCGTTCTTTGACAAACGGCTGCACAAGACGATTCCCCTGATTCCAGCCGCTAGTTTCTTCTCTCCGTATATCTCAGCTGCTTTCTTTGCATCTTAATTGCCGGACTATGCCTTCAGTCTAGGGGGAATTCTACCTGTGAGCCGGACCGGTAGGAACGTATTGCTCCCTCCATCAGCTCTGTAAGCTGGGTGCCTTCTTCTAGGCCGAAGAGAATTGGTTCATCTTCCAAGATACCCCGGATCCACATATCCAAAGGCATGGGCAGGGCAGCCGGCAGGCGGGTAGGTATGAACCAGCCCTGATGACCGTCTTGCTCCAGCTTGCGGGAGTTGATCCGCACCGATGACTCCGGTCCTCCCACAAGGAAAGTCCCTTCTGTGCCGTAAAGCTCCAGGGAGAAAGGACTGATGTGGGATACAAAACCAGTCTCGATCACTGCGATGGCTTTGTTGGCAAATTCGATTAATGCCACGGCGTTGTCCTCTACCTGGCGGCCGGTGAATGAGTTAAACAAGGAGGTAATCCGCCGGGGTTCTCCCATCAACCAGCGGGCGAGATACATGGGATGAGCTCCCAAATCGATCATGGCTCCGCCGCCGCAGGCAACGGGATCGTAAAAGTGTTCCGGCAGCCATCCAGCTACTGCGCCGTTGTGGGCATTGCGGATCCTCAGCAGAGTTATATCTCCCAAGAGGCCGTCATCGATGACCTTTTTAGCCAGCAGATTAACAGGCCAGGTCCGCTGAGGGAAGGATATGCAGAACTTTACACCGGCTTTGGTTACTGCCTCACTGATGGCCTGGCATTCCTTGACAGTGGGAGCCATCACCTTTTCAGTGAAGATGTGCTTGCCGGCCTTGGCGGCGGCCACCATGATCTCGGCATGACGGTTAGTCGGGGCATTGACAACTACGGCATCGACATCGGAACGGGCGAGAACAGCCTCCAGATCTTCTTCGAAAGGCACACCTAGATCTGCTGCCCAATTCTTGCCCCGCTCAGGGTCTTCATCCCATACTACCGTGATTTTAGCATCAGAACGGGATAGAATGTCCCGGGCATAGCCGGGGGCGTGGACGTGCCAGCTGCTCAACATAGCGATTCGCAACAATTCAACCTCTCCCTCCTAGGCAGCTTGGTTCAGATTCCGGTAAAATTTTCTGCATGGAGGGAGTGACTTCCTGCATTTTCAAAAGTCCCAAGCTGTGTTGCCCATGCCGGTGGCATTTTGCAGTCCACGCCGTCATTCGCTTACCCGTACAGCAGTTCATGGTGGCAACCGTCTATCTTATTGATCAACCTAGGGGCATAAGGATTCGCTGGCGGCCCGTGAAGACGGCAACCTCACTGTATCCTACGGAGCGGGCCAGTGCAATGGCTTCATCCAAGCTTTTACCCACATCCTCGGGATAATGGGCATCACAGGCAAGGGTGATGGGGACACCGGCCTGTTGGCACTTGGCCAAGAACTCCGGCTCGGGATAAATGCGGCCTACGGGTTTGCGCAAGCCAGCAGAGTTGATCTCAACACAAGTATCAGATTGGGCTAAAGCCTCTGCCATCGCTTCGTAGTAGGGGTCCAACGATATGCTGGGACGGTGCCCAAAGATCTTGATCAGGTCAGGGTGGGTAATGGAATCAAACAAACCGCTGGATGCTGCCTCCAGCATGGCGGTGAAATACGCGTGGTAGGCGCTGTTGACATCTTTCTCCGGCCAGCCGACCTCCGGGGAAACGTCAAATGCCCACTTTTCGAGAAAGTGGACAGAACCCAAAACATAATCCCAGGGATAGGCATCAATTAGTGCGGCAATTTCAGCTTCTTTACCTGGAATGTAGTCCATTTCCAGGCCCAGTTTCAACTTCCAGCCCAGCTTCTTGCCCTCTTGGATCAAAGCTACATATTCATCCAAATCCCGGTGGAAATCCTTCTTCAGCCAGTCGACGATCTTAGGATAGGTGTTTTCCCCTGTCCAAAGGTGCTCCATGATCTTCTTGTACTGCTTAAAGTTGTGACCATGTTCGCTGATGCCGATTTCATCAAGCCCGGCCTTTTGCGCTTGCAGCCAGAACTTCTCTAGATAGTCAAGACTGAGGGTTCCCGTTTCCAAGTGCATGTGGTAGTCGACTCTCATGGAATTCGCTCCTTCTTTCCGGAGACCGGATTGGTTTCCTTGTTAGCTTAGCTGCGGAGCGGGGTTTTCCTTCCATGGAGAGACTAGCAGCTAGGTTTTAGTTGTTGAGGAGCGACCGCAAGCGTACCAGGCGGCGGTAAGCTGTCAAGAACCGTTTTTCCTCTAGTCTCCCAGTCACATACCGCATGACCAGTGATCGGAGCTGATCATCTAAGGTAGATACCCGCATCGCCATCATCAGTCCCTCCTGTCCAGATACAGTCCTGTTACAAGAAACAGTATGGACTGGTAGGGGCAGGAATATTCCAGGTCCCTCCGGATCCAGTGGTCTAAAGATGCGGCAGTTGACTGAGATAGTCCAAGAAAAAACCCTCTCCTGGGAGAGGGTCAAACTCCAATGGGCGTCTATGGAGGAAGCCAATGCTCCTCCAGAGGTCTATTTTGCAGCGGTCGAGGAAGCAGACTCCTCTACTCCAACCGCAGTCCAGATCCAGCCAAGCACAAAAGAACCGATGATACCGGCAATGACGTTGTAGCCCGCCAGCATCCAGCCCCAATCACCTAAAATGACGTCACCCAGCCAGGCCCCGATGATGGTGGCGATGAAGCGGATCCAGGGCTCTCCCTTCAACGTCTTTTCTTTAGCCAACCAACTTTTCACTGCCCAACCAACGAGTAAACCAACGATGATCAACGTTATCCAATACATTGGCTTACACCTCCTAGTAGACTAACAGTCTTCACTCGGACAACCACTTAGGCAGCATCGGTTCCTCCATGAAAGATGGCCGCTTTAGTATAATGCCATCCTTTTCTAATCATATCATTTCTGCGGATTATTGGAAATACCTACAAATGCGGCTAAATTCCTTTTAGTAGCGACCACTCAGTAAACAGGATCAAGAAGCATTGGGCCGTGGGATCATCAACTCCTGCCCCGGTTTGATTAGACTGGGGTTTTTGAGGTTATTCAGCTTGGCAATTGCCTCAACGGTAACATCGAACCGCCGGGCGATGGTGTAAAGGTTATCACCGGGCTTTACAACATACACCAGCGGCTGCGGACCTGCAGGTACCATCAGCCTTTGGCCTATCTGCAGAGTGGTATGTGTCAAGTTGTTGAGATTGACCAGTTCCTCCATCGTGGTTCCAAACTTCTTGGCAATACTGTAGAGGGAGTCCCCGCTCTGGACTGTATAGTATTGAATCTGAACGGTCTCTATGCTATTTAGCGCTTGAAAGGTAAGGGGACCTACTATGCCATCCACCGCTAGGCCGTAAAGCTCCTGGAACCTCTTGACTGCCGCTTCCGTCTCAGGCCCAAAACGCCCTGTTGCCTGGCTCATTAAGCCCAAGTCCATCAATTTGCGCTGACACCAGAAAACATCCTCTCCCCAGCATCCGCGGTGCAGAACCCTTTGACCCGGCTCCTGGGCGAATACAGGTAAACTAACTAGCAGCACACATATGGTTAAAAACGCGATGAAGCTTAATTTCATCATCATGTCCCCCTGCACTCTTTGTTGATTCGGGCACGAAAAGCCAGCACAGGCAGAAGCCGTTACTCTCTATTTCCCCCAGCTGTAGTAGAATCCTGCCGCTAGAAGGAATTGGAAGACTGTGCTAATATAGGACTAGGTGTAGGAGTTTCTAGCAAAAAGCACCTCCACTTAGCCATTGTACAGTCAAGTCTGGAAACCTGGGAGAGAGGGTGGGTTAAGAGCATGGTGGATTACAGCGTTTGGCGGATCGCACTGGCAGGGCTCTTGGCCGGTGTAATCGGCACAGGTCTTGGAGGATTCATTTTTTCTGCAGTAGGTCAGCCCGGCAAGCGGGTTCTCAGCTTTGTCTTGGGGTTTTCCGCTGGTGTCATGCTGGCCAT
>JAAZHE010000022.1 GCA_012510855.1 Bacillota bacterium
GAGATAGACGAGTACCTCAGGCTTTCTCACCGGATTGGCCTGCCCGTCACCCTCGAGCAGTTGGGTATAAAAGGAATCACCGATGCTGATTGGCATCGGATTGCCCGCCTGTCTCTGGAAGTTGAGGATATGGCAGCTATGCCCTTCCCCGTCACTCAGGAGATGGTGATCAAGGCCATTCAAGGGGCCGATGCCCTGGGGCGGGCATTTCTCCAAACCCAAGGCTGAAGATGAAAGGAGCAGCAAGGATGGACATGAAGCAAGCAGTCTCTACGAGAGAAACCGCTGCCCTAAGGCTGGCAAGACCAGCATTAGCCCAGCTGCAGCCCTTTGAGCCAGAACTGCCCGACCTTCCCATCGAGAAAATGGAAAGGGTGCTGGGAAAGAACCGAGTAATCAAGCTTTCCTTCAATGAAAACCCCTACGGCCCCTCTCCTCGGGCCATTGAGGCGATGCAGCGGGAGCTGGGTTACTTGCATTTGTATCAAGACTCCAAGGGGGATGACCTGCGAAGGGCCATTGCTGCCGATCTTGAGGTTGAACCGGATCAGATTATCCTAACCAACGGGGCCGATGAACTGATCCTCTTGACGGCCTTGGCGTTCCTAGAACCCGATGATGAGGTGATCATCCCCTCCCCCACCTTCGGCCAGTATCGGGCATCCAGTTTAGCCATGGGGGCAAGGCCAGTATCTGTACCCCTGACCGATTTCCGCGTCGATATTGAGAACATCCTGCAGGCGCTATCTTCCCGTACTAAGATAGTGTTTTTATGCAACCCCAATAACCCCACCGGCACAGTCATTACCCAGGATGAGCTTGACCGCCTCATCCAGAGACTGCCGGAGAACGTCCTGTTGGTTATCGATGAAGCATACATAGACTTCGTCACCGAACCAAGTTGTGCCTGTGGCGTCAACTCCTTGGCTCAAAGGGGAAATCTCCTGGTAATCCGCACTTTCTCCAAAATCCACGGACTGGCAGCAGCTCGGATCGGTTTCGGGATTAGCCATACGCCCCTGATTAATGCCCTAGAGCGGGTCAAGCCTCCGTTTAATGTCAACAGAATTGGACAGGCCGGAGCCTTGGCGAGCTGGCAGGATAAGGACTATCTGGAAAAGATGCGGAAACTTAATGCCTCCAACCGCGAGTATCTTTATACACTGCTGAATACCGCAGAGATGTCCTATGTTCCCTCCCAGACCAACTTCGTTCTGGCCGATGGCAAACAGGATGCCGCCGTTGTCTTTCGCAAGCTGGCGGAATCTGGCATTATTGTCCGCAGCGGCACAGGCTACGGGCTTCCTCACCACCTTAGGATCACTATTGGCCGCAAAGAAGATCTTACTCGCCTGGGAGAGGTTTTGCAGAACTGCAGGGTTTCTCAAGAAAAAAATTCATAAGTATGCCGAAATCCCCTCATTGGGTATTGCATAGTTATGTGGTGATGATGTATAATCATTCACAAGACCAATGCAAGCCATTATGGAGGGGTTTCTCATGAAAAAGCTTAATCTGTTGGGTATCGCAGCACTAGTGGTCATCCTCAGTCTAGCAACCATAGTTAGTCCTTTATGGGCAGCGGAGTATTCCATGATCATTTCCCTACCCACCTGGACCGGTTATGCACCCCTGTTCTTGGCTCAGGAAAAGGGATTCTTTGCTAAGCACGGTTTGGATGTCGAGCTATCCGTGACTCAAGACCTGGGACCCAGACAGCAGGCTTTTGCTGCCAAACGGGTAGACGCCATGGCAACGGCCCATGATGTGCAGGTACAGGTGGCGGCTGCAGGGATTCCGCTGAAGATTGTCTGGGCCTTTGATGACTCCTACGGCGGCGATGGAATTCTGGCCAAACCGGAAATCAAGACCATTGAGGACCTGAAGGGCAAGCAGGTAGCCTTCCTGCGGGGATCTACCAGCCACTTTCTCCTCCTCACAGCTCTAAGCAGCGTCGGTATGACTGAAAAGGACATAATCGCAGTTAACATGACTGCCGGCGATGCGGGAGCAGCCTTTGTTGCCGGCCGAGTGGATGCCGCAGTCACTTGGGAGCCGTGGCTGACCCAGGGAAGCAAGAGCGGCGGCCATGTATTGGTAGACACCAAGGATTTTCCGGGAGTTATCGGTGATTCCATATCCTTCCACGGAGATTATGTCGCCAAGAATCCCGAGGCAGTCCAGGCCTTTGTGAAGGCCATGAAAGACGCAATGGAGTACTGGCACGCCCATCCTGAAGAAAGCAACCAGATCATGGCCAACGGCATGGGAATTACTCTAGATGAGTTCGTGGCCACCTTGGAAGGCCTGAAACTCATGGATTACCAGGATAACCTAGCATTCTTCGGCAGCGAGGGTGAAGCCGGCCCACTGTATGATGTATTGCAGAATGCAGCCACTTTCTACGCTGACCTAAAGATCATTCCTGCCAAGGTTAACGTACAGGACCTTGTGGCTCCGGAGTTTCTCTGGAACGCCAAGGATCAATGAGGTGTGATTGATGCGATTAAGGCAGTATCTTGTACTCAAAGGGATCATTCCATCCCGTGTGTATATAGGTCTCGGGTGGCTGTCCTTTGCGGTGCTCTTCGCAGTCTGGTGTGTGCTGACATATGGGGGGTTTATCCCCTCACTGTTTCTGCCATCACCGACCGACATAGCTGTTCAGTTTTACCGCATGCTGACAGAGCTAAATCTTGTGGGAGATATTTTGGCCAGCGTCTATCGGGTCTCTGCTGGTTTCCTCCTCGCTTCCTTGATAGGCGTACCCTTGGGACTGTTGATGGGTTCCTTTAAGTTGGCCGAGGGATTGATTGAGCCGGTGGTCGGCTTTGTCCGGTACATGCCGGCCTCGGCCTTCATCCCCCTCTTGATCCTTTGGATCGGCATTGGGGATCTAGAGAAAATCGCGGTGATCTTCATCGGCACCTTCTTTCAACAAGTCCTAATGGTCCGGGATGTGGCTAAGAATATCTCCCACGAACTAATCGATACATCATATACACTGGGGGCTAACCAAAGGGCAGCATTCCTCAAGGTGGTTTTGCCTGCGTCCTTGCCGGGAATTGTGGACACCCTGCGGATTACTCTAGGCTGGGCCTGGACATATTTGGTGGTTGCCGAATTGGTGGGTGCCAGCTCAGGCCTGGGTTACATGATTATGGAAGCCCAGCGGTTTCTCCGAACTGCAGGGATTATCGTGGGTATTTTGGTTATAGGTCTTTTGGGCTTACTCACCGACACCTTATTCAAGGCCCTTTACCATCGCATTTTCCCCTGGCTTGAAGGGAGGGCGCAGTGATGACGGTACTGCCTTTGAAATCCTTGCATGAGCGTGACCCCCAACCCGCCAAGCAGGAGGCGAAGCTCCGGGTTCACCATGTCTCCAAGATATTTGAGCAAAAGGGCCAGCGGGTTACGGCTCTAGAGGACACCCATTTCGATGTGCGGGAAGGAGAGTTTGTCACCATTCTGGGGCCATCTGGCTGCGGCAAGTCCACCCTCCTCAAGATAATCGCCGGACTCACTGAACCTTCATCGGGTTATGTGATGCTGAACAACCAGCGCATCTCGGGGCCAGGCGCAGATCGGGGCATGGTGTTTCAGGCCTATACCCTTTTCCCGTGGCTCACCGTGGAGGAAAACATCGCCTTTGGCTTAAAGCTGAAAGGGGTCCCCAAAGCCCAGCGGCAGGAGATAGTCCAGCACTACCTAGACCTTATCGGCCTTACTGGATTTGGGGCTATGTATCCCAGCAGCCTTTCCGGCGGCATGAAGCAGCGGGTTGCCATTGCTCGAGCCCTGGCCAATGATCCAGATGTGCTCCTGATGGATGAACCCTTCGGTGCCCTTGATGCCCAGACCCGGACCGTTATGCAGGAGCTCCTGCTGCAGGTTTGGGAAGAATCCCACAAGACCATCCTGTTCGTCACCCATGACATAGACGAAGCCATTTTCATGGGCGACCGGGTATATGTCATGACAGCTCGTCCCGGGCGGCTCAAGGCAGAAATACCTATTCCCATCCCAAGGCCCAGGGAGTTCTCCGTGAAAACCACCCGGGAATTTATGCGGCTCAAGGCTGAGATCCTGGACCTCATTAGGGAGGAAAGCTGGAAAGCTGCCAATGAGATTAGAAATGAGGATTTTTCCTAGCATTCACCATATGTCTGTCTCAAAGAGTGGGCGCCGGTACCGACCTGATTCCAGTGAACATGATGTGTATCATCAAGACTGAGAGACCCAAATCTCATCGGTAGTCTGGGTCTCAGCTACTTACCACTCACGGGCGTAACGAAAAAAGAGCTGATGAGGTTCTTCCTCAATCAGCTCTTTCTCAACTCTCAAGAATGACTCGTAATCATTCTCCAGGCAGGAGCTAATCTGTTTCGACTAGCTCCTTGCCTTTCTATCGTTACTTGCTCATATCCATCTCAGCCAGCCGCTTGTACATAGCGTATCTGGACATGGCCTCGGCCTCTGCCTGAGCGTACAGCTCCTCCGCAACTTCGGGGAACTGCCGCTGCAAGCTGGCGTAGCGGACCTGAGTCAATAGGAACTCCCGGAACTTACCGTTGGGCTCCTTGGAATCCAGAACGAATGGATTCTTGCCTTCCTTAGCCAGGTCGGGATTGTATCTATACAGCGGCCAGTAACCGCACTCTACTGCCTGCTTGATCTGGTCCTGGCTGTAGGCCATGTTGATACCGTGGTTGATACAGGGCGAGTAAGCGATAATCAGCGATGGTCCCTTATACCGCTCTGCTTCCGTCAAGGCCTTCATCAACTGGTTCATGTTGGCACCCATTCCCACAGAAGCCACGTATACATAGCCGTAGGTCATGGCCAGCATACCCAGGTCCTTCTTCCGGACCCTCTTACCAGCAGCAGCGAACTTGGCTACTGCAGCGGTAGGAGTTGCTTTGGAAGACTGACCACCAGTGTTGGAGTACACCTCGGTGTCAAAGACCAAAACATTGACATCTTCACCGGAGGCCAGCACATGGTCCAGGCCGCCGAAGCCAATGTCGTAGGCCCAGCCGTCGCCGCCCACGATCCAGATAGACTTCTTGGTGAAGTAGTCAGAGAAGGTCTGAAGGTCAGTGAGCCATGCCTTTACGTCTCCATCGGCTTTGGCCAGCTCATCGGGCAGGAGAGCTGTGATCTTTTCACCAAAGGACCGTGACAGAGTCGGATCATCCATATTATCCAACCAACCCTGGAGCGCCTCCTTGAGTTCAGCAGATACAGAGGCATCCAGCAGAGCCCGGGCGGCGTCGGCCAGCTTGGCCCGCTTCTGCTTGACTGCTAAGGCCATACCATAACCGTACTCGGCATTGTCCTCGAAGAGGGAGTTGGCCCAAGCAGGACCACGTCCTTCGTGATTGGTGGTATACGGACATACCGGTGCACTGCCACCCCAGATGGATGAACAGCCGGTCGCATTGGCTATGATCATCCGGTCACCGAACAGCTGGGTAATGACCTTAATATAAGGTGTCTCACCGCAGCCCGCGCAAGCGCCAGAGAACTCAATGAGAGGCTTGCGGAACTGGCTGCCCTTAACGGTCTCTGGGTTAAAGTCCACCTCAACGTAAGGCAGTGAGTCGGCGAAGTTGTAGTTTGCTACCTCAACCTCGGCGACTTCTGCAAGGGGTTTCATCTGCAGAGCCTTTTCCTTAGCAGGGCAGACATTTACACAGACGCCGCAGCCTTGGCAATCCAAGGGTGAGACTTGGATCCTATACTCGAGATGGGCTAGAGCCTTACCGACAGCCTTCTTGGTCACGAAGGTTTCAGGAGCGCCTTCTAGGTCCTTCGCCTCGGCTACATAGGGCCGGATTGCCGCATGGGGACAGACGAAGGAGCACTGGTTGCACTGGATGCAGTTTTCCGGCCGCCATACGGTAACTGAGACTGCAACTCCCCGCTTCTCGTACTTGGTGGTTCCCACCGGAACTGTTCCATCGGGAGCAAATGCGCTGACGGGAAGCTCGTTACCCTTGAGGGCATTGACAGGATAGACTACGTTCCGGACAAACTCGGGAACATCTTCTTCAACTGCTGGAGCTGCCTCGTCCACTGCATCGGCCCACTCAGCGGGATACTTGATCTCAACCAGCTCCTGGGCACCACGGTCCACAGCAGCGAAGTTCATGTTGACGACCTTTTCGCCTCTGCGTCCGTAGGTCTCCCGGATGGCCTCCTTGATATACCTCTCAGCATCTTCATAAGGAATTACATTGGCGATCTTGAAGAAAGCCGCTTGCAGTACAGTGTTGATGCGCGGTCCAAGGCCGATCTCCTGGGCAATTTTCACAGCATCAATGTTGTAGAAGCGCAGCTTCTTCTGGGCAATAGTCCGCTTCATGGAGGCAGGCAGTTTTGTCTCCATCTCCTCTACAGTCCAAGGAGAGTTGAGCAAGAAGACTCCGCCTTCCTTAATGCCTGCCAAAAGATCATACCGGCCCACATAGGACGGGTTGTGACAGGCGATAAAATCTGCCTGGTCAACAAGATACCTGGACTTAATGGGAGTCCTGCCAAAGCGCAGGTGGGATATGGTAACTCCGCCAGACTTCTTGGAGTCATACTCAAAGTAACCCTGGACATACATATCGGTGTTATCGCCGATGATCTTGATGGTGTTCTTGTTGGCACCTACAGTACCGTCAGAACCGAAGCCAAAGAACTTGCACCGAATCAATCCTTCTGGTGCGGCATCCAAAGCTTCCTTAACTTCCAAGGAAGTGTTGGTGACATCATCGGTGATACCGACGGTAAAGTGGTTCTTGGGATTATCCAAGGCCAGGTTGTCGTACACAGCCTTAACCATTGCCGGAGTAAACTCCTTGGAACCTAAGCCGTAGCGGCCGCCGACGATAACAGGGCGGATATCCCGGCCGTAGAAAGCCGTGCAGACATCCTCATACAAAGGCTCACCAATGGATCCGGGCTCCTTGGTGCGGTCCAAAGCAGCAATCTTCTTCACAGTCTTGGGAACTGTAGCCAAGAAATGCTCAACAGAGAATGGACGGTACAGTCTTACCTTCACAAGACCGACCTTCTCACCCTGAGCCATCAGGTAATCGATGGTCTCCTCGATGGTATCACAAGAGGAGCCCATGGCCACGATCACCCGGTCAGCCTCAGGATGTCCGTAGTAATCGAACAAGCTGTACTGGCGGCCAGTGAGTTCACCTACCTGCTTCATAACATCGAGAACGGTCTGCGGTACAGCCAGGTAATACGGGTTAGCCGCTTCCTTTCCCTGGAAGAAGATATCCGGATTCTGGGCAGTACCCCTCTGGACCGGCCGCTCCGGATGCAGTGCCCGCTTGCGAAACTCCTCCAGGGCTTCATAGTCCACAAGTTTTGCAATATCCTCATAATCAATGACTTCGATCTTTTGGATCTCATGGGAAGTCCTGAAGCCGTCAAAGAAGTGCAGGAACGGCACCCTGGACTTGATAGCAGCCAGATGTGCTACTAGACCCAAGTCCATAACTTCCTGAACTGAACCTGACGCCAATAGGGCAAAACCAGTCTGGCGAGCAGCCATAACGTCGGAATGATCGCCAAAAATCGACAGTGCGTGGGCAGCAACAGCCCGCGCAGATACATGGAACACACCGGGTAGAAGCTCCCCTGCGATCTTGTACATGTTGGGGATCATCAGCAAGAGACCTTGTGATGCAGTGAAGGTAGATGTCAATGCTCCTGCGGCTAGGGAGCCGTGTACCGCACCGGCTGCACCGGCCTCTGACTGCATCTCGACGACCTTCAAGGTCTGACCGAAGATGTTTTTCCGGCCTTGAGCAGCCCATTCATCGGCAACTTCTCCCATAACCGATGATGGTGTGATGGGATAGATGGCAGCTACGTCGCTTAACGCATAGGCAACGTACGCGGCCGCAGTATTGCCATCCATCGACATTCTAACTTTGGCCATTAATTGATCAACTCCTTACTGGTAATCTGCATGGACGGGTACATAAATGGCGAGTGCTCGTCCTTACAAAGGCAGGTCTGAAAAAAACTTACACCATGTATAAGGATACTCCTTTTGGGTATACTATGTCAATGCTGGCACAGGCTAGTTCTACCAGCAAAAACCAGCCGCTGGTCCTATAACTGCAGTTGAAAACACTTTACTTCCCAATAATTCCCAATCACCTTTGCTGGCCGCAAAAAATACCGCGACAGGACACAAAAGAGATCTCCCTTCGACTCTTTTCCACTTTTGCAGGGGTTTTCCTGCTAACTTATCTATTGAAAGGGGCCTGGTTTGATCACAATTGGTGAGCAGGAACTCTTCCTGTCAAGTCGAAGCCTTTTATAACCTCTTAGCAAAGTTTACCAGCGATGGAACGCATAAGAAAGGAGAACTGGCGACATGCGTCTAGGAGATTTATATCAACTAGCCATTAACTTGGGGATAGAAGCGGACCCAAGAGGGAAGGCAGCCGTAGAAAAGACATTACAGCAAGTCCGGGATAAGTTCGACAAGCTTGATTCCGAAGAAAGGGAAGAATTTGATCAGGAGAAGCTGACCAATCCTTATGGCGATACCCGTATTTCTTACGGCGATCCTAATTTAGAAATCAAGCGGCTCATCGCCGGCGTGGATGTCGATGTGGCGGATCTTATGCTGGCTGACCACCTGCGCCGCCACGGCAATCCCATTGATCTGGTGGTTTCCCACCATCCTGCTGGGCTTGCATCCATCCACTTCCCCGATGTCATGTATATGCAGGCCGACATGATGCAGGCAGCGGGCGTACCCATCAACGTGGCAGAAGGCATCCTCGCCGAACGCATCGATGAAGTCCGCCGCCGCGGGCTGCCTGCTAACCATTACCGGGTAGCCGACGCCGCAAGGCTCTTAGATATGCCCTTGATGTCTGTGCATACACCTGCAGACAACAATGTGCAGAAGCTGGTCCAAGCCCATATTGATTCCCGGGCTCCGGAGACCCTTCAGGACCTCATCAAAGTTCTAAAGGAAATCCCGGAATACAAAGAAGCTGCCAAACGGAACACCGGACCGACCATTCTCGTCGGCAAGAAAGAAAACCGCTGCGGCAAAATCGCGGTTGTAATGACAGGCGGCACCGGCGGGCCCAAAGCGGACATCGAGGAATTTGTCAAAGCTGGCGTAGGCACTGTAGTAGAGATGCATATGACAGATGAGAAAATGGAAGAAGCTAAGAAACACCATCTTAACGTTGTAATCGCAGGCCATATTGCCAGCGACTCCATAGGAATGAACATCATTCTCGATGAGTTTGAGAAGCGGGGGGTAGAGGTACTGGCCTTCTCCGGGATCATTCGCCACCGCCGGTTTTAGCGGCTCTTAAAAATAGAAGAACAATGGCACCAGCGAACCCTGGGGAAATCAGGCTCGTGTAAATGACAACAACGGTTGGGGGAATATCCTCCAACTGTTTTCCTTTCTAACCACTTATTCCCTCTCAAGCTTCTATTCTATCAAAGGTTTCCGCCTTAAGTTCCCGCCTGTGGAGGAGCACAGCCAGGGTCACCTGGATGACTCCAAGGAATGGCGCCGCCAGCATTCCAACCCTTAAGCCTACCACATCGGAAAAGACTCCCACCAAGAAAGGCAGCAGCATGCCCCCCAGGGAGGCCGCGGTAATCACATATCCCGAGACGGTGCCGATCATTTGAGGAAACAGGGTGGTTCCGCAGGCCACAGCTGTCGGTAAGATCCCGGCTAGAAATACGCCGGTGAGGGCAAGGGATATCCCGATCAACCACAGATTCTGGACTAATGTGGCAAAGGTGACAAAGACAAAGCCCCCAAGAGAGCAGATTAATAAGGTGGCGGGATACCCTATCCGCTCAGAGACATCTCCCCAAAACAGTCTCCCTGCGGTAATTCCAACACTGTACAATGTCAGGATCAATGAGGCAGTAAAAACTGAAGCAGCCAACTCGCCGGATAGATAGGTATTGACCCAGCCCATGATGGTATGGCCGACGCCGTTGTAGGTGAACATCATGCCGCTCAGCATCCAAACTTCCTTAGATGCGAGAATCCGGCTGCGGCCGGCCTTAAGCTGCTCCCGGCCCAGCTTCTGGCCGCTGGCTGCCTCTGGATATACCTGCCGGGAGGCAAAGACAAGGTACCCAGCGGCGGCTAGAGCACCACAAAGATAAAGCATCCGCCAAGAGTCCAAGAAATCTAAGAAGAACGCAGCTGCCAAAGGACCGACTAATGATCCAATCCCAAAGAAAACATGGAGCCTATTCAGGGCAAGACCCCGTTTCTCAGTGTATAAATCAGAAATGAGGGCATTGGCGATTCCATCCAGCATGCCCAAACCTGAACCAAAGACGGCAGCTCCGGCGATCTGGCCCAACCATATGCCGCTGACGCCGTAAAGCGCTGCACCTGCACAAGCTAAAACAGCTCCCAAGAGAATTACCGGTTTGCGGCCTACCCGGTCGGACCAGCTGCCGGTCAAAAAAACTGACACCAGCCGCCCCACACCGTGGGAGGTAAAGACAACCCCTGCCGCAGCCAATGTCAGCCCGTATTCTTGGATAACGACTGGCATCACCGGTCCCAGCAAATTGACCAAGAAACCGTTGAGGACCATGCCCAGATAACCAATCAATGTCAAAGCTCTTAAGTTCACTAACCTGCCCCTCCCCGCCCCAGCTCCCCCTTCGCCGTTGGGAGCCGCACCGCTCTTTCCAATTAACCTTCTGCATCTTGATCTTCTGCTTTCACTTCCTTATTCCTGTGACCCTTGGGATAAATCCTAAGCAGACCCCAAATATCCAATACTCAAAATAGAAAGGTCCCGTCACCGACGGAACCCCAAGAATCGCTGTATAACGCTGTAATCTTCACTCCCTCTTTTCTCCCCTTAACCTTTGATACCGGTAATTGCGATACCTTCAATGAAGGTCCGCTGGGCGAAGAAGAACAAGATCAGGATGGGAATTACAACCAGAGTGGAAGC
>JAAZHE010000198.1 GCA_012510855.1 Bacillota bacterium
GTTATCCACAAGTTATCCACAGAATGTGGATAGATCAAACTTGTGTTTGCGGCGCGCCTTTGTTTCGGTTCTGTTACACACCCGGCAATCTCTGCAAGCCTCAGCGCATAGTATGACAGTGGAGGTGTGACTTGTGGGCAAGAAGAAGGGTGCAGTTTTTCTCGACCGAGACGGCACCATCATTGAGGAAGTCAATTACCTGCGGCATCCCGCTGAGATTCGCCTGCTGCCCGGTGCCGCCCGGGCCCTGCGCATCATGCAGGAGCGATATCCCTTGGTCATTGTTACTAACCAGGCGGGAGTTGCCAGGGGCTACTTCGATGAACAGCGTCTAGAAGAAATCCACCGGCATCTAGAGGGGCTCCTGAATATGGAGGAGGGCCGCCTGGCGGGAATATACTACTGCCCCCATCATCCCGAGGCGGTGTGCACATCTTATCGGCAGGAGTGCCAGTGCCGCAAACCCAAGCCTGGGATGCTGCAAGCTGCCGCCCGGGACCTGGCCATAGATCTCTCCAAATCTTATACAGTCGGTGACAAGCTGTCGGATATCGGCGCCGGCAAGAACGCCGGCACTAAGACTATCTTAGTCCGTACCGGCTACGGTAAAGAACACGAAAAACAGATTGCTGGTTCCCCGTTTTGCCCAGACTACATCGCCGATAACCTCCTGGCTGCAGCCAATTGGATCCTCCAACATGGATAATCGCCTGAGCAATTGCCCGTTGGCAGGGTGGCTTTCCCGGATTGCCCTCGGCTCAGCTTTACTCGGATAGTCTCCGACTCTTCTTTCCCGGTCATTAGGGTAGGCGGATAGCTTGGACCCTTATTTGCCGATCCCGTATTCATCCCGGAAATCTTGCAGGAACTGGTCCACCACCGGCTGCTGTTCCCCCAGGCTTTGGAGTTTTGTAATGAACTTACGGGCAGGCCAAGAGCTGCTCTTTCCTCCCCGCTTGACATAGTACCGCAGAATAAGATGGATGATCTTATGGGGATAGGCCAGCATAGCGTATAGAACTGTGAGCTCCTCCACACCCAAGGGGACAACGGAGGAATAGGAATCTAGGACCAGCTTTGCCGACGGGAACTTCCAGCTCCGCTTTTTCAGCACATCCCGAAGCAGCTTGTAGATATCAGCAATTCGGATATCCCGCCGCACTAAGTCCAGATCTATCAAGCAGCAGCCATCTTGCAAAGTAACCACAAAATTCCGTTCCGCTACATCCCCGTGACAGAAAGAACGGGCCTCCCGGGCGGCCTTCACCAGGCTATCATATTCGGATGCAGCCAGGATACAGCACCCATCCTCGGCCCGTTCCCGAATCCAAGGATAATACTCAACAAAGATCCGATCGAAATTGTCCAGCAGCGGCTTATGTTCCAGCTGTTCCCTTAGATCAACCAATTGCCGGAGTCGAGAACTAAAACGGATAGGCCACTTATTCAGGCGGTTCCGCAGCTTTCCTCCTGGGGGAGGAGTATAACCCTTCGAGGCTTGATGGAATTCAGCTAAGGTCACTGCAGCGGCCGCAATGTCGTCATCGGAAGTGCGAAAACTGGGCTTACGCCCCACCAGCCAATCGGTAAGAATGAAGTTTCGGCCACCGACAGCTTGGCTAATCAACCTGCCATCCTTTGTCCCATGGGCTCTCGCTGTCTTTGTAAACCCCTTTGCTTCTAGATGGGCAAGCACTCCTTCCAGGGCCAAGGCCCGATTGGAACGCCGGTCGATCTCTTTGAGGCAAAAGCTGCCTTCTGCTGCCTCAACCCTATGGACGTCCTTATATGGACTAAGGGATAAAGGCGTTATATGCCAATCAGACAAGACCATCCACAGTTCGGTTTCAGCTCTGCCCACATAGTTCACCCTTCCCATTATCTCCGCTGTTCTCATCCTATGCTCACGGAAAGCCATGGGTGTCCCGGGGCCCAATTGCCGAAAAACCAGAACAAACTCCTATCTCCCTTAATGGACTCTACTCATAGGATTAACTAAAGCTCTTATACCGGCAACTAGTCTTTTAGCCACCAATCCTTGTCTAGCGGAGGTGGAAAACGTCTCCAACGAGAATCCTCGGTTCGGCAAGCTGACACCCCGGGAAACGGAACTCCTGCAGCTGATCGCCAAGGGCCTCTCTAACGAAGAAATAGCGAAGACCTTGCTTATCCGCAAGCATACGGTCAAGAACCATATTACCCATA
>JAAZHE010000199.1 GCA_012510855.1 Bacillota bacterium
GAAAATGGCACACATCGGCGGATGTTGGGGGAATCTCCCAGAAGCGAAAACGCCGTTGTGAAGCCATTTGCGGACACTTAAGGATGGCGGCGGAAGTCTCTGTTTGGGACTTTTAATCCGGGTGTCCGGGGTTCGAATCCCCGATGGCTCACCATGAAGGACCCCGCTCAGGCGGGGTTTTATGCTATGTGGGGTTCGAAGTGCTACATTTCGGTGCCTTAGAGCAGAGTGAGAATTGGCGGGCTGGCAACGGTTGCCGGCATAAGAGTCGTCTGGACAGCGCTCGCTCCAGATCCAGCGCTGTCCTATTTTCTTGTGTCCAGCTTGTCTGCTGAGCCGATGGGTGGGACAGCGCTAGAACTGATGAGCTAGCGCTGCCCTACTGGATGGTTACTCACTTGCCCCCGCCGGTTCGCTCAGCGTTCCCGGCGTAACCAAGAGGTACAGCCCAGCTATACCCACCAGAGTGTAGATGACGCGGCTTACCATACTTGGCATAGTGGCCGAACCGCCAAAAATCGCCTCAACTAAGTTCCAATTGAACAAGCCTACCAAACCCCAGTTTAGGGCTCCTATGATGGTGAGGATCCGACTGGCTGTTCTCAGGCCCTGCACAAATTGTCAACTCCTTTCAGTAGTGTATTGTCTCCATAACTATCCTCTCCAAGTAGCCCTAGTTGTCATACCTCAAGAGACAGAAAATGGAAGAAAATGCTGCCTAGCTTTGCATTCTCGGATCCAAACGGGCGATTAGCTCCATTACGGGATTATCCCGTCTCAGTTTAACCGCTTGGTACATACAGACTTCGTGACAGCACATGCACTCGATACAAGCAGCGTAATTGATTGCCTTGGTCTCTGGGTGGATAGCCTGTACCGGACAGCTCTGGACACAGATGTTGCAGCTCCGGCACAGTCTTGTGCTGATTCTGGGACGGGCCTTCATGAGCTCAATGATCTTGGCAAGCAACCGATGACCTCCCCGGCCTGTTGCCAGCCTCGTAAACCGTTTGGGAAGCTTAAACCCCGCCAGCTGAGGCGGTGCAGTATAATCCCCGACAATATTGATTTGACTGAGGGATGCTTCCCCCAGACCCCTATCCCGGGCACTGACCAGGATTGGTATGTCATCCACAGTAAGGCCGATCATTGATGCGGCAACAGCATCCAACGCCAGTGGGTCGGTGCTCAGCAGTATTTTCTCGGAGCGATAAGGTTTGCCGGCGGTTGGTCCATCTCCCTGCATGGCTGTTATGCCGTCCATGACATGAAGGCCAACGTTAACCGCTGCATGTATGTCTGCCAGCACCTGCCCCAGTGCCAACTGATCTGGCGCCAGACGGTGGTACTCCGCCTTTCGCAGTCCAGGAATGCACCCATAGAGGTTCTTCACTGCACCCGTGTACATACTGGCCGAATGTGTCTTCAGTTTGGGTAGGTTGATTACCAGATCGGCCTCAAACAGGGGCTTGGCTAGGTACATGGGCTTGGTGTCAATTGTGGACTTGACCGGGATTACACCCTCTTTGTCGAAGTTCTTGAGCAGCGCCCCCTCGCTGTCAGCCACCTCTTGTAATCCAGAGACCTTTAGGCTCCTAGCTGTTGGAGCAATACCAGCAATGGCTCCGCCGGAGCTGTCCCCAATCCATACCGTACAGCCATGATCTTTAAGGATTCTAGTTAAGGCCCGGACAAACTCCACATGGGTTACTGCGGCCGAATCCGGAGGCTTAGGGCCGATGAGGTTGACTTTGAGGAGTACCGTCATTCCAGGAGCAATGAATTTGTTCCACCCGCCCAGCAGATCAATACCTATCTCTATAGTCTCCATCAATCGGTCTATCCGGTAGTCGCGACAATCTTTGATAACCACTTTGGACATGGTGATCCTCCCAAATAAGTCGACGGATTATTGAATGGCGTTGCAGTGAACTAGAATGGCACTCGTGTCTTGTGTGCATATCTATACTTTCCACCTACGTGAAAAAAACCTTGTCGTTGGGAGCCGCAAGCAGTAGTTATGTTGAGTAGAGACGATGAGGTCTGTTAGGGGATACTTATTAGCTAAAGCTATCCACGGCCAATTAACAACCGCCCCTGGGTCTTTATCGACCCAGGGGCGGTTGAATAGCTCTCGTTAACAGACCCGAGTTTTTAGCCGGTCTTTATTTTGCTGTCCTCCATCTCATGGGCCCTGTGACAGGCGGCCTGGTGGGTTCCCTCATAGGTCAAGAGACCAGGTTCCACCTCACGACAAATGTCAATGGCATAGGGACAGCGAGGATGCAGTCGACAGCCTGGAGGAGGATTGATCGGGCTTGGAATCTCACCTCTTAGCAGCTGTGCAAATCCTCGATGTCTCGGGGCTGGCACAAATACCGCCCCGATCAAGGCAGCAGTATATGGATGGCGGGGGTTGCCGATGACTTCGTCGGCAGTCCCCCACTCCACCAACTTGCCTAGATACATCACCGCGATTCGGTCACAAATATGCCTTGCTGTAGCCAAGTCGTGGGTGATGTACACAAAGGTTACCCCTCTAGAACGGGACAGGTTCAGCATCAGATTCAGCACTTCGCCCCGGATGGAAACGTCCAGCATTGAAACCGGCTCATCCGCCACAATAAAATCAGGGTTCAATACCAAGGCCCGAGCCACCGCTACCCGCTGGCGCTGGCCTCCAGATAGTTCATGGGGGTACCGGCTCATATATTCCTCCGGCGGAACCATTTCGACATCGCGTAAAGCTGCAGCTACAGCCTCCTGTGCATCGTGAACGCTGCCTATCAGTCCCTGAATGCGCAGCGGTTCGGAAATGATAGTCTGCACATCCATGCGGGGATTCATTGATTCATACGGGTCTTGGAATATGACCTGTATCTTCCGCCGCAGCGCCTTCATTTCAGCAGGTGTTTTGGTGGTTATATCGCTGCCTTCGAAAACGATGTTCCCGCTGGTGGGGTCAATGAGTTTCAATAGGCTCCGAGCAAGGGTTGTCTTGCCGCAGCCGGACTCACCGACTACGCCCAGAATTTCTCCCTTATTCACGGTAAAGGAGACATCGTCTACAGCTCTAACTGCTGGCTGTTCCTTGCTTCTTAGGGACTGCAACAAGCCCATCCGGACAGGGAAATGTTTCACTACGCTGTGCACTTCCAAGATTGGCTCCTTCTTCTTCTCCTGGTGGCCAGCGGAACGGGGCTTTATTGCCTCCCAAATATCTGTTCCTTGCCGCATCACGTCTATCTTGTGGCAGGCCACCATGTGGCCGCTCTCATCCACATTCTGAATCTGGGGCTCTTCCCGCCGGCACTGTTCGTCCGCCAGCGGACAGCGGGGATGGAATCTGCAGCCCGGCGGTGGAGCCAGCAAATTGGGCGGATATCCCGGCAGTGATCTGACTTCAGAACGCTCAGCTTTGATGTTGGGGAATGAACCCAGCAAGCCCAAGGCGTAGGGATGCATGGGATTGGTGTAAACGTCCATCACACTGCCGTATTCCACAACTTTGCCGGCGTACATGATTGCCACCGAATCACAGGTCTGGGCAATAACAGACAGGTCATGGGTAATGAGCATCATGGAAAGCCCCAGGCGTTCTCGCAGTTCACCCAAGGCCTTTAAGATTTGGGCTTGTACCATCACGTCCAAGGCTGTGGTCGGCTCATCAGCTATGATCAGGTCCGGATGGCAAGCCAATGCCATGGCAATGACTGAGCGCTGCTTCATCCCGCCGCTGAATTCATGGGGATATTCAGAGAAGCGATCAGGGTTTATGCCTACCAGCTCTAGAAGCTCCTTGGCTCTTGCCACTGCCTCCGTCCGGGAAACATCTTCGTGGCTGAGGATAGCTTCAACTATCTGCTCCCCAACGCGATGCACCGGATTAAGGGCATTCATTGCACCCTGAAAGACCATGGAAATCCGCTTCCAGCGGATCTCCTTCCGGAACTGCTCCTCAGGCATTCTTAGTAGGTCCTGTCCATCCATTATGACGCTGCCGCCATGATAGGCGCCGTTGGAAGGTAACAGGCGCAGGATGGCAGATGCCATACTGGATTTTCCACAGCCGGACTCTCCAGCTATGCCGAGGGCCTTGCCGCGCTCTATTTCGAAACTGACGGAATCCACTGCCCGGACATGGCCCCGGAGGGTTCGGTAATACATTTTCAAGTCTCTTACTTCAAGTAGGGCCATGTTACGATCTCTCCCTATATCGTGGATTGAGGATTTCATTGACTGCATTTCCAATAAACACAAAGGCCAGACTCAAAAATGTGAGGGCCAGTCCTGGGGGTATTAGCCACCACCAGGCTAACTTGGTAAAGCCGCCGAATTGACGGGCGTTCTGTAAGATCTTACCCCAAGTAGGTACTCGGGGATCCCCGAGGCCTAGGAAACTGAGAGAGGCCTCCGTGAGTATGGCGCTGGGAATTCTCAGCACCAGATTGGCAAAAATCAAAGGCACCGTATTGGGCAAAATATGCGACAAAATGACATATCGACTGGATGCGCCCGATGCCTTGGCAGCCTCTACAAAAGTGCGCTCCTTGAGGGACAGAGTCTGGGCTCTAACAATTCTGGCAACGCCCATCCAGGAGAAGAGGGCCAAAAGAGCCACGATGTTGACAATGCTCTTCCCAAAGAGGGCACCCAGGATAATCAAAACTGGCATCGAAGGTACAGCCAGCATAATATCTACTATGCGCATGAGAATCTCGTCTATTACTCCGCCAAAATAGCCTGCAACTAGACCGACAGTCGTACCGATGACGACTGCAATGAAAGCAGCTGAAAGGCCAATGGCCAATGCTATGCGGGTGCCATAGACTAGCTGAGACCAAATGTCTGAACCGAGGTGATCAGTGCCCAAAAGGCCGTGAACTTTCCCCAAAATGCCAAACTGAACCGGCTTGATTCTAACCGTCACGGGGCCGCTGTTAGATTCGGCATCGGCGGTCAGGCGCAGCGTATACTCGCCCCGTTCGGCGAAAACGATCTCAGTCGGATCGTCAAAGAAGGAAATTCCCAAGCGCTGCTTCAGGGTGAAGTCTCGGGTATCGACTAGTGCCCGTTTGATGTTTACGGAACCTTTGACTTTGTCCTCCCAAAGATGGTGGATTTCACCGCTGGGTGTAACCATATCCAAAAATAAAGTGGTCGTGGCATCAGCGGGAGCGTCAATATTGTACTCAAAGCTGGCGTTGAAGGTCTGCGGAGTCTTATAGTTGTACTCAAAGGAATGCTGCAGCACCGCGCTGGCTTTGCTGTCTTCCTTAGAATCTTCCGCTGAGGCTGACTCGCCTTGGTCTCCTTCTTTATCTGTACTTAGCCCAAAGGGGTCCCACTGAAGACTCCGCAACCAGGGATTAGCTGCCTGCTGTTGTGTCTGGCTTTGCCCCGCCGCTGTCTCTTTAGCGGCAACAACTATTTCAACACCTGCATTGGCAGTCTGGGGCCAGGCAGAAACGGTGGTTTCATCAGTCTGATCGAGATCCCATTCTCCATAGCCAAGGTCAAACCGAATGGTTGGAGGCAGATCGCGATACTTGCTAAAGACCTTGGTAAACCATGCGGGAGCGGCAACACTGTCCGCGAGGTAAAGGTCGCTCAATGGATCATAGGGTGCAATCACTGGAGCAAGAACCGCAACAAGCACATAGATTAAGACCATGGCTAGACCCAGCATCCCTTGGGGTTTTCGCCGATACTGTTCCCAAAAAGTAAGTGGTCGAGGAGCGGCTGTCGCTGTAGCCCGAGGTGCTTCTTGTTTTTCTCTCATCTTCCGAGTAATACTCAACTCTGACCACCTGCCCCAACGCGGATCCTTGGGTCAACTAGACCGTAGGCAATATCCGCCAGTAGATTTGAAACAATTACAGCTAATGCGATGAGGTAAAAAGCTCCCTGTGCAGCAGGGTAGTCCATCTTGAGAGTAGCATCCAACAAGTACCTGCCGACACCATGCCAGGAGAAAATACTCTCAGTGATTACTGCACCCGAGACAGCACCTGGTAGCGACATGAAAATCAAAGTGACAATGGGCGGCAGTACACTTCTGAGAGCATGATGATACAATATCCCCCGTTTAGGAATACCCTTTGCTCTGGCAGTCACTATATAATCCTGACCCAGGGCCTCCAGCATGGTGTTACGGGTGTACAGAGCCCAAGAGCCAAATCCGATGAGGACATTGGAGCCTGCAGGCAAGATCAAATGCCAGATGCGGTCCAACAGCACTGCCAATGCTCCCTCAGGGGGCGGAGCACTCATGGTGCCGTGGATCGGCAGGATGGGCCAATAATAGCCGAACAGAAGCAGAAAGAGGAGCTGAATAAAAAAGCCCGGTACTGCATAGGCAAAAAGGCCCGTACCTACGACAAACATTTC
>JAAZHE010000200.1 GCA_012510855.1 Bacillota bacterium
GCCTCCGGCTCTGCAGGCCAGTCCAGATCGACGTCATCCACCACCTCGCCGTTGATCCTGACTCCACTCTGCTGGATGAGACGGCGGCCTTCCCCATTGGATTTCACCAATCCCGCCTTAACCAACAGCCGAACAATCCAGATCCTTCCATTTTCCAGATCTTCCCTGGTCAGTACAACCTCCGGAATATCCTCAGGTATCTGATTCTCCTTAAACACCCGATCAAACTCCGCTTCAGCCTCCTGGGCGGCCTCAGCACTGTGGAACCGGGTGACTATCTCCCTGGCCAGTCTCCGCTTGGCCTCCATCGGATGCAGTTCGCCCCTTTGCATCTTCTGTTCCATGGCTTGAAGCTCTGCCGTGGGGATATCGGTGATGAGTTCGAAATACAACATCATCAGCTCATCGGGAATAGACATGGTCTTACCGTACATATCATAGGGAGGCTCATTGATCCCGATATAGTTGCCGAGGCTCTTGCTCATCTTCTCTTTGCCGTCCAGCCCGATCAAGATGGGATTGCAGACGCCAACCTGTGGTTCCAACCCCATGGTTCTCTGCAGCTCTCTTCCCACCAAGATATTAAACTTCTGATCGATTCCCCCCAATTCAATGTCGGCCTCGATGGCCACCGAATCGTATCCCTGCATCAGGGGATAAATCATCTCATGGAGGCTAATGGGCAGCTGATTCTGAAAACGGTTGGCAAAGTCTTCCCGCTCCAGCATTCTCGCTAGAGTCATCTGAGACATGAGCTTAATTACATCCTGGAAAGTCATCTTCCCAAACCATTGGCCGTTATAGACTACTCGGGTTTTCTCAGGGTCGAGAATCCGGAAGACCTGTTCTTGATAGGTGCGGCAGTTTTCCATCACTTGTTCATGGGTAAGTTGGGGACGTGTCTTGTTGCGACCGGTGGGATCACCCACCATCGCGGTGTAATCGCCGATAATCAAAATCGCTTCATGCCCCAGATCCTGGAACTGTTTCAATTTGAGTACAGGGATTAGGTGTCCCAAGTGCAGATCCGTTCCTGTGGGATCCACCCCCAGCTTTACCTTTAGGGGCTTGTTGGTTCTCCGGGCTTTCTTGAGCTTCTCTACAAGCTCTTCCTCTGGGAAAATCTCTTCTGTGCCCCGAGTTATTAGGGCTAGTTCTTCTTCCAATGACAAAACCTGGGTAGACATCTACGTTCTCCTTTCCCAACATGAAAATCAGATCTGAAAAGCCTCCCATCCACTAGGGACGAGAGGCTCCCGCGGTACCACCCTAATTAAGCAGTAGATCTACACTGAGCCCACCTCAATGGGCGTGGACTAAGGTTTACTGCTTCACTCTTGCCTATAACGGCGGCTGCCGTTCCCACCTACTTTCCGCCAGCTTCCCTGCGTGTTCAGTGGGAAAGCTCTGGAGTGTACTTCACATCCACCGGGCACCGGTTTCCACCTACACCAGCTCTCTGTGAGCCCTGGAAGGATGCTACTCTCTCCTTCATCGCCTGTTGTGCCGAAAATCACCAACCATCGGCATAGACTTTGCGTCGATTATAGCATACCCGCCTATCAATGGCAACCTTACGGCAATCAGGGCCCAAAACCCACGGTCTTACAATCCGAAGGCTTCTTTGAGCTGCCTCAAGAGTTCCTTTTCATCATCTTCCTGTGGGTGTTCCTCTACCACACCGGCTCCCTCATCGATTTCCTGTTCATCGGGTCGCTCCTCTGGAGCAGGAGCTGTCTCCACCTCTGTATTGACCTCTGGCTCCTCTATCCAACTTGGAGCCACAGGCTCCTGCTGCACCAGCGGTTCCAGAGGCCCATCCCCTGTCCTTTGACCTTCATCGGATGCTGAAAGTGAACCGCCGCCGGATATTGGCCTACCCGGCACTTCTATGTCGGCACCCGCTTTAGGCTCGTCTTCCCGGGGCCGGGGAGTGAAAAGCTCCCGCAGATGATCGAACAGCGTCTTAACCCGGGGAGAATACTCCTTAGGTTCCGTTCCTTCTATAAAGATCTCATACCGCATTTCCGATTCAGGGATAGTCCCATTGTTGCGGGCCAAAAGCCCCGTCTTGGTATCAATTAGGATACCATCAACAATACCCTCCGGCTTGGGAAAATCCTCCACCGGTTTATCCTTGAGCACACGGCGCATGAACTCACTCCACATCTCGGCTGTGTTCCAGCTGCCGTAACGTACCCCTTTATACACCATTTCCTGGCTCTGCTCATCATCACCCATCCAGACCGCGGTCACCAAACTAGGAGTGTACCCAATAAACCAGCCATTGGTGTAATTCTGGGCAGTGCCGGTCTTACCAGCCGCCGGCCTTCCGATGGCGGCTTGCCGTCCTGTACCCCGTTCGACTACACCCTTTAGCATGTCGTTCATGATATAAGCAGTTTGTTCGCTGATCACCCGCTGCCCCTGCGGTTTATGCTCCTCCAGGACATTGCCGTCGGCATCCACTACTTTGACTATGGCCACCGGAGGTACCCGTACCCCCTGATTGGCAAACACGCCATAAGCCGATGCCATCTCCAACAGGGTCACTCCGTGGGTGAGACCACCCAAAGCCAAAGGTGCAAGTCCCAGATCGTTGTACCGGCCTTCTTCAACCAAGGTGGTTATCCCCATCTTCTTGGCTAAATCCACCACATCCCGAATTCCCACTTCGTCCAAAAGCTTGACCGCTACTATATTAATGGACAACTCCAAGGCTTCCCGGAGGGTAATTGGTCCCCGGTAGTCTCTATGGTAGTTCTGCGGAGCCCACGTTTGACCGTTGGGCATCACATATTCTATAGGTTCGTCAACCATGATGGTAGCGGGAGTGTAACCCTTCTCAATGGCCACTGTATAAATGAACGGTTTCATGGCCGAACCAGGCTGGCGCTTGGCCAGAACTGCTCGATTGAATTTGTCATCACCCCGACCCCCCACCATGGCCTTGATGTGGCCGTTGCGGGGATCGATGGCCACCAGCGCGCCCTGGGGCTGCTGTAGACCGTTCCTGTCAACCCGGCCGTTGGGCAGCGACTGCAACAGTGTCTCTTCAGCTATGCGCTGCATGGATAGGTCCAGCGTAGTATATACCTTCAAGCCGCCGCCGTAGACTAAATCCTCGCCGTAACGTTCCAGGAGTTCCTGCAGCACGTAATCAATAAAATACGGGGCTACCTTTTCCCGGGGTTTGCGCTCCACAAGCTGGATAGGAGTTGCCTTGGATGCCTCAGCTTCCTCCCGGGTTATATAACCTAAATCAGCCATCCGTCCCAGAATCCAGTTGCGGCGGTTCAGGGCTGCTTCTGGATAGGAAATGGGGCTCAGGTATACGGGACTCTTGGGAATTGCAGCCAAGAGTGCTGCTTCAGCCAAAGTCAAGTCCTCAACGCTTTTCCCGAAATACATCTCTGAAGCTGCCTGCACTCCGTAAGCACCGTGCCCGAAGTTGATGATGTTAAGATACGCCTCCAGAATCTCTTCCTTGGAGTATTTCCGCTCAATCTGAATCGCCCAAAGGACCTCTTGCAACTTACGGGTCCAGAGCTTCTTTTGAGTTAAGAAAGCTGTTCTTGCCAGCTGCATAGTGATGGTGCTTGCGCCCTGCACTTTGGCGCCAGCCCGAATATCTGCGATGATGGCCCTTACAACGGCTTTGAAGTCAATCCCATAGTGCTCATAGAATCCATCATCTTCCGCGGCTAAAATGGCATCATGTAGAAACCTAGGCATCTGATCAATGCTTACTTCCACTCGATTCTCTGTGAAGAATCTGGTCAAAACCTCTCCATTGGCATCATACACGTACGTAGTCAGCCTCGGAGCGAACTCCACATCCGCCAGTGATGGGGCGCTTTTCAAGAATCCAGCAATAACGCCAAGGCCAGCACCGGCAAGGATAGATATGATAAAGACCGTTATGAATAAAAGCCGACGCTTTCGCCTTTTCGATCGACCGCCCACTTCGCGGTTCCCCCTTCCTTCCCCTCACAGCATAATCTCAAGGGAGACCACTGTCAAACTCTGTCCATTATCCTAGCTCCGCCACGGTTACTCCATCTCCCCCCTCACCGGGTCCGCCGAAACGAAAGGCCTTCACCTGAGGATGGCTTTCCAATTGGGCCCGGACCGCGGCCCGGAGAGCCCCTGTGCCCTTTCCGTGGATGATCCGACACCTGGACAGGCCTGCCAGCAGTGCATCATCAAGATACTTGTCCACTTTCTCCAGTGCTTCTTCTACAGTCAGCCCCCGCAAATCCAGTTCGCTGGAAATTTGAGATGCTTTGCTGCTTTGCAGTCGGACTGAGCTCCGCATACCGGCAGCAGACGACTTCTCTTCCGTAATCGTCAGTTCTTCTATGGGCAACGTCACCCGCAGCGCGCCAACCTGCACCAAGGCTTCGCCGCCACCTGTCACTTCCAATACTCGACCAGTCTGCTTCACATTATTTATATACACAGTAGTGCCCGGCATCAGCTTCTCCGGGCGAACCGAAGCGTGTCTCGGGGGTCGACTAGGATTCTCTTCCACCAGTGCAGCATGCTTATCTTCGAGTACCCTCCGTACATCCTTAGCTACGCTTTCCCGCTCCTTCCGGTCAGCAGCCCTCAACTGCCCCAACAGGCTGTCAGCATCTGCCTTTGCCCTAAGCAGGAGCTCTGCCGCCTCTCTTCTGGCTGCGGCCAGGATAGCTTCTTTCTCCCTGGTGAGCTGAGCCAAGCGTTCTTCATACTCTTTTCGAACAGATTCGACCTCCGCTCGGACACGCTCCGCCACAGTCCGCTCATGAACTGCCTTGCGCCTGTTTTCCTCCATATCTTGGATCAGGTCATCAATTTGTATGTCCTCTTTGGTGAGGAAGGCGCGAGCTGCCTTGATCACCTCATCCCTCAGCCCCAGGCGGCTAGCGATGGCAAAGGCGTTACTTCGACCGGGCAGACCAATCTCCAGCTTATATGTCGGCCGCAGTGTTGTGACATCAAACTGCACAGATGCATTGGCCAAGCCCGCGGTGGTATAGGCAAAGGCCTTTAATTCGGAATAGTGAGTGGTAGCTATTGTCCGGCAGCCTCGCTGGTGAAACCACTGCAAGAGAGCCATTGCCAGGGCAGCTCCCTCCGTTGGATCAGTGCCGGTCCCCAGTTCATCCAGCAGCACCAAGGAACAGTCATCTACTTCTTCCATAATCCGGATAATATTGGCCATATGGGAACTAAAGGTGCTCAAATTCTGCTCTATAC
>JAAZHE010000023.1 GCA_012510855.1 Bacillota bacterium
ATATACGGATAAAATTCATCCGCATTCTGCCAGAAATATGGGCAAGAACCTTATGGCCATTTTCCAGCTCTACCCGAAACATAGCATTCGGCAAAGGCTCAATCACCGTGCCTTCGACTTCGATGACATCCTGTTTGGCCACTATCAGTCAACCTCCTCACCATCATCTTGCAACCTCTCCAATGCGGTCCTAATCTCGGCATCACTGACCGGAATCTCGGCTGCCAGTTTGGTGCGGATCTCTTCTGCCACCACTGAATGCAGACATAAATGCCGAATGTTCTTCGGTTTTGGCCGTTTCACAGACCGCAGGTCTCCATCGGCGACCAGTATCCTGTTTTCGTTAAGACCAACAATCAAGAACAGCCGGCCCGAGTCTCTGCCCGCCGTCGATGTGACGAGCTGCCCTAATTGGGCATCCACAAGGCTTCCCTCCCCTTCAGCTGACTCCTTGCTTACCCCTGAAATAATCACCAAAGAGCAAACCGAGCTACGCTTGAGTCAATATGAAGGGACCCCCTTCTGTGACGGCAACGGTATCCTCGAAATGGGCTGATAGGCTTCGATCAGCAGTGACAACTGTCCAGTTGTCAGACAGGACTACAACCTCCCAGCCCCCGACATTAACCATGGGCTCTATCGCGAGAACCATGCCTGGTTTCAGGCGCGGCCCATATCCGGGTCGGCCGAAGTTGGGGATCTGCGGATCCTCATGCATTTGCCGGCCGATGCCATGTCCAACGAAATCCCTGACGACAGACATGCCATGGGCCTCAACGTAGCTTTGCACCGCATGCCCGATATCCGATACCCTATTGCCAACCACAGCTGCCGCAATACCCTTCTTCAAGGCGGTTTCTGTCACGGAAATCAGCTGTTCCGCCTCCCGGGAGATCTCTCCTACCGGATAGGTGCGGGCCATATCGCCGTAGAATCCATCTAAAACAACTCCGATGTCGATGCTGACGATATCCCCGTCCTTGAGCACCCGTGCCCCTGGTATTCCGTGGACGACCTCTTCATTTACCGAAACACAGATAGAGGCCGGATAACCATTATACCCCTTGAAGGCCGGTATTGCACTATGGTCTCGGATAAATTCTTCGGCCAAGGCATCCAGGGACGCAGTTGTGATTCCCGGTCGGACTGCTGCTGCCACAACGGCGTGGGTTAGAGCCGTCAGCCTTCCGGCCTCCCGCATTGCCCGCAGCTCATCCTCTGACTTTAGGATTATCATTTTGTCCTCCCGATTCCACTTGATACAGCTAACACCATTTATGCCTTCGTCCCTATTTTATGAATCCTTCGTAATGCCGCATCAAGAGCTGAGCCTCAATTTGCTTCATCGTATCCAGAACCACACCGACCATAATCAGAATGCTGGTGCCGCCAAAGGAAATGATACTACTGGGCATTCTAGTCACACTAGCCATTATATACGGCAGGACTGCTATGATGGCCAAGAAGATGGCACCAGCCAGGGTGATCCTGGTTAAAACCCGATCGAGATACTGAGCAGTTGGCCTGCCAGGCCGCAGGCCGGGAATAAACCCGCCGTGCTTTTTCATATTATCAGCTACCTCCACCGGGTTAAAGGTGACTGCTGTGTAAAAGTACGTAAAGAAAACCACCAGCAGTACGTACAGCACGTTGTATCCCACCGAACCATACCCAACCCAGCGGTTAATACCTGCTGAAATGCTAGGTATGAACTGTGCCAAGGTCAAGGGGAAGCTCAGCACAGATGAAGCGAAGATAACCGGAATAACACCAGCTTGGTTCACCTGCATGGGAATGTGGGTGGTCTGACCGCCATATATCCGCCGCCCCAGCACACGCTTGGCGTACTGAATTGGGATCCGGCGCTGTCCCTGCTGCACCATGATTACCCCAGCAACTACTACCACCGCCAGGGCCAAGAAAGCCAACAGGCTCAAGGGACTTACGAGGCCGGAACTTACAGCTCTGCCGGCGCTCCAGGCTTGCCCAGGAAGGCCTGCCACAATACCGGTGAAAATCAACAGAGAGATCCCATTCCCGATGCCCTTTTCGCTGATCTTATCACCCAGCCACATCAGGAACGTACTACCGGCCGTTAAGGTGATGATGATCAACAGCGTATTAAAGGCGCCTGGATCGATAACCACTCCATAGGCTCGGGCTGTCATGGTAATGGCGAATCCCTGAATAAGTGCCAGCAGAACCGTCCCCCATCTGGTATACTGCTGCAGCTTCTTCCGTCCTTCCGGCCCTTCCTTGGACATCTCTTCCCAAGCGGGAATAACAATAGTCAGCAGTTGCACGATAATGGACGAGGTAATATAGGGGTTTACCCCCATGGCAAATACCGAAAACCGCGTCAGAGCTCCACCGGCGAAGAGATCCAGGAACCCAAAGATATTACCTCCTGCAGTCCCAAGCTGCTCTGCCAGCAGCTTGGCATTCACTCCCGGCACCGGTACATAGGAGCCCAATCGAAAGACAACCAATAAGGCTGCTGTATATAGCATCCTGCGGCGTAAGTCAGGGATCCGCAGGGCATTCCGCATGGCCTGCAGCACCTAGATCACCTCTGCTTTGCCGCCAGCAGCCTCTATCTTGGCAGCGGCGGATTTTGTGAACCCATGGGCCTGAACTGTCAATGCCTTTTCGATCTTCCCATCTCCCAGGACCTTAATCTTATCGGAGCCGAGCTTGCGCACAATGCCGGCTTCCAACATGACCTCCGGAGTGACGACAGTGCCTTCTTCGAAGCGGTTTAGAGCCTCCAGCTTGACTTCATTGTAGACCGTCCGGAAAATGTTGGTAAATCCCCGTTTCGGCAATCTGCGCTGCAAGGGAGTCTGGCCGCCCTCAAAGTGGGGACCCTTACCGCCGCCGGAGCGAGACTTCTGTCCCTTCTGACCCCGGCCTGAGGTTTTGCCTAGACCCGAGCCGATGCCCCGGCCTACCCGCCGTCTCACAGAGCGAGCTCCTGGTGCAGGCTTTAGCTCATGCAGTCTCATCTCTTAGCACCTCCCCCACATTACTCAACTTCTGTAACTTCCACAAGATGCCGTACCTTGAAAACCATCCCCTGGATTACAGGAGTATTATCATGGATTACTTCATCATTGAGCTTCTTTAGACCCAAAGCTCTAAT
>JAAZHE010000201.1 GCA_012510855.1 Bacillota bacterium
CTCCTCGACAGCAACGCCAGCCTTCCGCAGCGCCTCAACGGCTGCATCAAAGTCATCTACCTCAATGGCAATGTGGGCTTTCTTGTCTTTTTCTTCAGAAACGCCCTCCTCCCAGGGGATGATTTCAATCATGCCTTTTTCCTTACCGGCAATGAAAACCTGAGGGGGTTCGCCGATCTTAAAGATGGTGCGAAAGCCCAGTACTTCTTCATACCAACGTGCTAGCCTTTCCGGGTCTTTGGCCATCAACCCTAAGTGCTCAATACCCTTAAACAATGCTAGTCCTCCCAAAGCCGATTAGAATCCTCATGTGCGAATTCCTTCCCATGTAACTGGTTTAGCTCCTTGCGCTGAATGAAGGGACAACACTGCTTGCTCCTGCTTCCTTTCCCACATCACACGGGTAATGGGCTGCGGAGCTTGTCCCAGCAGTCTTCCCCTTACACGGACGAGGACAGACACCCTCTTTTCCCTCTTGAAGCTGCCTGCCCTCCTGTATTCACTCCCGCTTAGCAGTATTTCCGCAGGAACTCTACTGCCTCCTTGGCCGCGATGTCCGGCTCCGGATAGGGCAGAATTTCCACTGTAATGAATCCGTTGTATTGCAGTGCAGTCAGCGTAGTGAAGATGGATTCAAAATCTAGATGGCCCCTACCGGGGGCATGGCGGTTAGAATCGGCAAAATGGATATACCCGATGTAGTCGATGTACTTCCGGAGGGAACCTTCAATGGAGGGTTCTTCAATATTCATATGGAACAAATCGGGCATCAACTTGACATTATCATAACCCAAGCGGTCTAGAATCTCTGCCCCTTGGGCACAGGAATTGACAAAGTCAATCTCGTAGCGGTTGACGGGCTCAAGGAGAATATCGACTCCGAGCTTTTGCCCCAGTTGAGCCAGCTCCTCCATGGCCCTAAGGAAATTGTCTTCCGCTTCTTCCCTGCTGATATAGGCGAAATACGGACCCCGTACTCTCCCGATGTTGATCATGGCACCGAACTCGGCAGCGACTTCCATCAAACCCTTAAACTGGGCTATAGCCTGATTGCGCCGTCCTTCATCGGGATCTGTAAAGCACAGGGCCGACTGGCCGTAGATTTGACCAGTAGAGACTACAGGAAGCTCCAGGTTGTACTCGTTCAGCAGCTTTTTAATGCGCTCGATATCCACTTGGCTTCTATCCAACAGTGCCAGCTCAATTCCGTCATAACCCAGTCGGGCAGCTTTCTCGATACTTACCTCCAGCCGATCACGAAAAACCACGAAGGCAGAGGGCAAAGCCGTCTCCGGGGCTATGGCTAAACCTATCCTCTGTGACATTGGTTCTCCCACCTCCCTAAGATCTCCCTAACGCAAAACCTTCCTCTCCTTCCCTGGACCGGGAAGGCCCTCGGCTTGAACACCATGTTCCTCAAACCTTATTTTTTATAACTTATACCTATTGTACCAGCTTTTGAGTGATAAAATCCAGACTGGAGAAAACTCTTTCCTTGATTTTGGGATCAATTTGCTGAATTACCCGGGCAATGGATATTTGGGCCAAAAGCACGACTTCCACTTCCTGCATCAGGGTCTCCACCGTTGCTACCACAACGGCATCATGGCCGTCAACGTCACCCCGATTAAGCCGTTCAAAGGCTTCACCGCAAAGCCGGTATTCCACTTTGACCTCTTTGTTTAACCGACGGGAGACTTCTTCAACTAAGCTGGCAGTAGGTGATTGAGTGGTGGGATTGGTCATCACAATTCCAATGCTATCGTGATTTTCTATCGCCCATTGGATCATGGGTTCATCGATCTTGATTATAGGTGCATTGATGTGTTCCCGTACCCCGTCTACATAAGGAGAAAGGGAAGAGCAGGTTACAATGATCAGTTCTGCCCCATCCTCCTCCAATCCCTTGGCCAGGGCGGTCATTCTCGGGACAACTCGGTGGAAAGCTTCCCTGCGCAGGCACTTGAGTAATCCCTCATCCAGCACATTAATGATTTCCAGCTCTGGCTTGGCTTTGGCCACCACATCGTGCACCGTCTGGATCACCAATCTGGTGGAATGGATTAATCCTACGACTGGCATGTACCTAAACCTCCGTCTTGAGGGCGCCCCTTGCATAGGGGGCGCCCTCTTAACCAGCGACCAAACCCTGAGATCAGCAAGATGGGGATCTTACTCAAAGACATCCTCATCATAGATAATGTAAGAGTCTGGACTGGTTGGTGCTGAGAAGATAGAAGCGGTAATCAGCGGCCCGTCCCCGGTGTTTCGCACCTGGTGCTTGGAGTTGGCTGGAAAGAGGACTGCATCGCCTTTCTTAAAGGTGGCTGTTTCCCCATCAACCCAGGCTTCTCCTTCACCTTCCAGGATCAGGATTACCTCTTCAATATCTCTATGGCTGTGTAAGGGCTTGACCACAGACTTGCCGGGACAGGTCATGATGGCTATGGAAAGCTGCTCTGCCCCGATGGTCTCCGGTGTGACCAGCCACTGTAGATCCCGACCGGGAAGGCGCTGCGGCTCAATGGAATCTAGACTGACAACACGAACTGCCATTTTACCACATCCTTATTAGTTTCTCTTTTGATTTGCCGCCATCCGGCTAACGATAGTAAAGGCCCGCTTGATACCCTGGGCATTGGCAATTCCCTTACCGGCAATGTCAAAGGCTGTGCCGTGGGCTGGAGTCGCAATGGGAATCGGCATACCTCCATGAACGGTAACGCCTTTATCAAATCCCAGGATCTTTAAGGCGATCTGTCCCTGATCATGATACATGGAGACTACCGCATCGTACTCCCCAGCCAAGACTTTCAGCCAGATGGTATCGCTGGGGAAAGGCCCCGATGCATTGATCCCGTCTTCTCTAGCCTTCTTGATGGCTGGCTCAATGACGTCTCCTTCTTCGCTGCCAAACAAACCGTTCTCGCCGCAGTGGGGGTTTAGACCGGATACCGCAATTCTAGGGACTTCTTTTCCGTATACCTTGAGCACACCATTGACAAAATTGATGGTCTCATAGACACTGTCCACGGTAATTAGGGAACTTACATCCTTGAGTGCAACGTGGGATGTTACTCTGGAGTTCCAGGCATCCTCCACCACATTGAGCTCTCCCCGGACATGGGGGCAGTTAAACTCACTCTTAAACAGTTCCAATTCGCTGCTAAAGGGACAGCCGCTGGCATGGAGAGCTGCCTTATTGAAGGGCGCAAAGACAAATCCGTCGATCTTACCTTCTTTAGCCAGGCCGATGGTATACATCAGTGTGTCGTAAACAGACTTTCCTGCCCTGGCATCGACCTTAGCAAGCTCCAGTTCCGCCGGATCCACAGTGGGGTAGTCCAACAGCACCGGATGCTCCAAGGGGAAGGGGATATCTTCATAGCTCTTATAGACTGGCACGTCGGTGTTGGTCTTTGCGAATTTCTGGCCCATGGCCCAGATCCGCTGATCGCCAATGATGACAGTCTGTGCCAGACCCACTAACTCCTCATCAGCAATCAGCTTTGCTACTAGTTCCGGACCGATGCCGGTGGGGTCTCCTAATAGTACACCAACGACTGGCTTCGTTCCCAGCATTTTACCTACCTCATTTCTCTACAGTCAGGATCAAGAGTTCATGCATGTTTCCGGGAAGCAGCCGGCCTTTAGGCGGTTGCTTCACCGTTATTCGCCTTGCGCTTCGACATGATACTGAGCACCACAGGCGATAGGCAGAAGATGATTGTGAGGGCCAGCAGAACCTTGGCAAGGCCGCTGCCCACAAAGATGCTCAGGCTTCCCCGGGAGATATCAAAGGCCTGGCGTACGTAGCCTTCCAGCATCGGGGAAAGCACGAAGGTCAGCAGCAATGGAGCTGCGGGGATTCCAGCGATACCCATGAAGTAGCTCAAGATTCCCATGGCGATCATGAGATACACATCGAAAAGGCTGTTGTTTACTGTATAGGTTCCAACTACGCAGATCACTGAAATGATGGGAATCATGACACTTGCCGGGACTTTGACGACTCTCATCATCACGGGAATCGAGGCAAAGGCAATGATGAGACAGATGATGTTCCCCACATACATAGAGCTTATTAGACCCCAGACGAAATCTGGGTTTTCTTTAAAGAGAAGGGGACCCGGCCTCAAGCCCCACATCATGAGTCCTCCCAAGAGTACAGCGGTGGTGCCGCCGCCGGGAATACCTAAGGTAAGGAGGGGCGCAAAGGCTCCCATGGCCGCGCCATTATTGGAGGATTCAGCTGCAGCTATGCCTTCAATGGCGCCTTTACCCATCTGGTCGCGGTTTTTGTTAATCCGCTTTTCGATAATGTACGACAGAAAAGCTGCAGAGGTTGCGCCGGCTCCGGGCATGACACCGATGATTGTCCCAAGTATTCCCTGTCGAAGGTTGATGGGGAGAATTCGCTTTAGTTCATCCCGCTTCAGCATGCTCTCTCGAAAACTGACATCGTGTACATTAACAGAAGCGTATTTTTCTTTGTTGACTACCATATCGATAACTTGGCTGAAACCGAACATACCGATGACTAAAGGAATAAAGGGAACTCCGCTCAACAGGTGGACACTGCCGAAATCATAACGGGGTAGTCCCATGGCCATGTCTACACCTACGGTTGCAAACATGAGACCCATACCGGTGGCAACAAGGCCGGTGGTGGGATTCTCCCCTAGGAGCCAACCGATGGAGGTCATGGCAAACAGAATTAGCAACGTAAGCTCCCCTGGACCGAAACTCAATCCCCATCTGGCCAAAAGGGGACCAGAGATGGTGAGAATGATGATTCCCATTGTCCCTCCAATAAAGGATGAGACGATGGCGCTGGATAGAGCCAATCCAGCTTTGCCTGACCTGGCCAGTGGATAGCCATCTAGGGCAGTCATTACCGCAGGCGAGTCACCGGGGATGTTGAGCAGAATGGCACTGAAGGCTCCACCGTACATGTTGGAATAGTACAGCGCGGCTAGAGCAATAATGGCTGTGGTCGGGTTCATGCGGAAGGTAAGGGGAAGCAGCAGGGCAACGCCCGCTAGCGATCCGATACCCGGTACAGCCCCGACAATCAATCCCAATATTGCCCCAACCAAAGCTGAGATCAGATTCGGTAGCGTTAACGCCACTTGAAATCCTTGCCACAAAAACTCTAGGTTTTCCATACTAGCACTCGCTTTCCAATGGTTTTCCCATCAGCTGTTAGATAAGCCCCAAAACTCCCTTTGGAAACGGCACCCGCAACCAGGCAAAAAAGACAGCGTAAATGATTGCCACAGTGCCTACACTAATGGCCAGGGACTTGGTCAGGGTCTCCTTCTCCATGAACTTCAGCCAGGCAAAAATGTAGATCGCCATGGAGATCAGCATGCCCACTACCTGGGACAAGAGGATCATGGCCAGCAGAGCACCTGCCGGGAGAAGGGCCTTCCAGCTGAACTTTTCACCTTCATCCTTTGCCTTTTTTCTCTTCTGCAAAATCAGAGATATACTAAACACTATAGTCAGCAGGCCGCCAATGAGCGGGAGGAATCCTCCTCCCGGCCCATTGCGCACCCAAAGACCGTAGTCAAAGGCACCGATTACCCAATATACACCTAGCAGCAGTGCCACAATGGGTGCAACATACTGCACGCTACATCTACTCCCTTCACGAACAATAGAGGGACCTTGCTTCAGAGTCTAAAATCTTGCCTCTACTTAATATAGCCAACCTCTCTAAAGGTCTTCATGTTTAGGTCGATCATGTCCTTGAAGTATGCCTCAGTGTCAGCAGCGTTCATATACTGATTGATCAGGAGATTCCTCTCGATATAGTCCCGCTTCCACTCTTCGGTCTCGGTGATCTTGCGCAGCATCTCCTCGTAAAACTCGACAGCTTCCTTGGGCATGTTGGGTGGTCCAGCAATAGCCCTGACTTCAGTTACTTGAATCTCAGGATAACCCAGCTCACCAAAGGTGGGCGCATCTGCAAACAAGCCGCCTAGTCTGTTAGCTGCGAAGGTAGCAATGGGGATGATCTCGCCAGCCTGAACCTGACCAATGCACTCGGTGGGGTTGAAGATGCCGACATCCACATGTCCACCCAGTACTGCAGACATTACTTCACCGGAGCTATTGAACATGACGTAGGAGAATTCGCCTTCGGTGTACTTATTGATCAGCTCAAAGGAGAGGTGGTCACTGTTACCCCGCTGGGCACCGCCGATGGTGATTTTGCCGGGGTTCTTCTTAGCTGCCTCAATTAGGCTGGGAACATCCTTGTAGGGGCTGTCCTTGCGCACGCCTAAGGTCAACTCGTCAAAGGCTACAGTGCCGATATAGGTCAGGTCTTCAGTCTTTACCCGCCAATCGTTGACATAGGCACCAACAGCTTGTCCAGAGTGAAGAACCATCAGGGTGTGGGCATCGCCCTTCTTGGTGTTCACATAGCTAAATGCAACTGCGCCGGAACCGCCGGGCTTGTTGACTACCATAATCGGAGACGGAGAGAAACCATACTTCCGAGCCAAGTCCGAAATAGTCCTAGCATTCAGATCGCTGCCGCCGCCGGCCGATGAAGGCACTACGAACTCAATGTCCCGAGTAGGCTTCCAGTCAGCAGCCGCAACAGCAGAGGTTGCCAACAACCTAGGACCAGGCTAATCAGCAAAAGATTAATCAATCTTTTCATTACTAATCTTCCTCCTTAATAATCTCTTTTCTCCCTTGCCTCGACATCTGCTAAATCACAGTGCAACGTCTCTTGCCGCAACTCCCCCCTCTCCGCCAAGACTTCCCAGAAGCCTCACGACATGATTGCGTTAGGCCCCTGGTTTTTTGGTTTGACTCTTGGCTTGGCTGTCAAATAGTCTGAGCAAGATTTCCTTGCCCACGGTGACGTCTTCTGCGATGATTTGTTTCGCCAGCTCCCTGTCTTTATTCCGCAAGGCCTGGACTAAGCGCTGATGGCGCTCAATTGCAGCTTGGCTGTTGCCGGGATAATGCAGGGTCATGATGCGAAACCGCAGAATCGGATCCATCAGGCTGCCTAGTATGGCTTGCAGCCTTCTATTGCAGCTTTTTTCTAGAATGTAATCGTGGAACTTTGTATTGTGCTCGAAGACTGCATCTATATCGTTTTTCTCCAGGTAATATTCGGATTGACTAATAAATCCCTCTAACTGCAATAGGTCCGCTTAGGTCATGTAATCAATGGCCTGGTCCAGAGCGTATTCCTCAAGCACCCTTCTAATACCCATCAGCTCTTCTATATCTTTGATGGAGACTTCGCTGACCACCAAGCCTATCCCAGGCTTGTGACAAACCAACCCCTCGTTTCTCAAGAGTGCTAAAGCTTCTCTGACAGGAGTTCTGCTGGTATTGAAGGTTTCGGCTAATTTGGTTTCAGTCAGCCTAGTCCCAGACGGCAGCTCACCTTCCAGAATCTGTCTGCGCAATTCTTCATATACCTGTTGAATTAAGCTCATAGCCTCACCCGCCGGGATTAACCGCATGTATGATAGTGTGTATACGATGTATCCATTGTATTTCTTGTATACATTGTCTGTGATTCGGGATCGAGGAGCAAGTTCCTGCTAGTTCTTTAGAAATACCATAAAATTTTTCCCGGTGTGGTTACAGGCCAATCTTGAGCTTGTCTTGGACGGAATCGCGTCTACGAAAAGGCCAGTTGCGTCAGCCTTTGGAAGAAACTTTCCTAAAGAAAAGGCAAGACTTTATCCTAATTCTTCAAGGATATAGGCTTCCTGTGACGAAACCTGCCAATGCTACTAAATGAGTGAAGGAGATGACTCCATGGGTTTCGCAGGCAAAGTGGTCATAGTTACAGGAGCAGGCAGAGGCATCGGTAAATGCATTGCCCTAACCTACGCAGCCCAAGGGGCGAAGGTAGTGATTGCTGAAAAGGACCAATCGCTGGGTGAAACAACCCTGCAGTCCATCAAAGATTTCGGAGGGGAGGCTCTCTTTTGTCCAACCGATGTGACTAAGCCAGAAGATATCCATAACTTGATGGCTGAGACCGATGCCGCCTATCACCGGCTGGATATTCTCATTAATAACGCCGGTATTGGCATAACCAAATCACCCTACGAACTAACGGTGGATGAGTGGGATCTAGTACTCAATACCAATCTCAGAGGGACCTTCCTCTGTGCTCGCGAAGCAGCCAAGATCATGCGACGCCAGGGAGGCGGGGCCATCGTCAACATTGCCTCCACCCGGGCTTTCATGTCCGAAGCAAATACTGAAGCCTACTCTGCTTCCAAGGGAGGGATTATTGCCCTCACCCATGCCTTGGCTATTTCCCTCGCCCCAGATAAGATCCGGGTCAACGCCATCAGCCCCGGGTGGATAGAGACCGGAGATTATTCTGAGCTTAGGGAAATTGACCACCTTCAACACCCCGCAGGCCGGGTCGGTACGCCTGATGATATAGCCAGGGCTTGTCTTTACCTCACCCATGATGATAATGACTTTATCACTGGAGCCAACATTATGATTGACGGGGGAATGACCCGTAAGATGATCTACGAGCCCTAACTGTTTAGAACCTCTATGTAATATGTAGCAAAGTACTGCAACAGGCAGCACCAGCTGGGGGTGGATAGAGAGAGTCTCAGGAAAGTCCTGTCCCTATAGGCTAACCAGACTTTGGCTTAGGCTCCCACACAAAATTATGCGCATAGGCCCTTGACACTAACTCCCCAGGGCAGTATACTTATGCATAGTTATTGTGATATTATACGGACATGAATCTTGCGAGGGGAGTTGTGACCTATGAAGAAAATGTGGTTTAGTCTCTTGTGCAAGGCCCTTGTTCTAGTCTTGGGAGCGACTGCCGCTATGGCTAAGCCGGTGCTCAAGGTGGGCACCAGTGCAGATTTTCCACCCTTTGAGTTTCAGGATGAAAAAACCGGCGAGTACTTAGGCTTTGACATCGACCTGATTAAGGCCATTGGTGAAGCAATAGGTATGGAAGTTGAGATCGTAAACACCGCCTGGGATGGTTTGATCCCTGCTCTCTTGACCGGCAACTTTGATTGCATCATCTCGGCTATGACTATCACCGAGGACCGTCTCAAGGCAGTGGATTTCTCTGACCCGTACTTCTCCGCAAGTCAGGTGATTGTCACCAAACTTGAGGATACCTCCATCAAGACCGTTGAAGATCTAGTCGGCAAGCAGGTTTCTGTCCAGATCGGCACTACCGGTGACCTGACGGTATCAGAAATCGATGGTATCATAGTCAAACGGTTCAACCTGGCTCCTGATGCCATTCAAGAAGTCCGGAACGGCGGTGTTGCAGCTTGTGTCATCGACCTGGCAGTAGCCGAGGAGATTTCCCAACAGTACAAAGACATCAAGTACGGTGAACCCATTACCACTGAGGAATACGGTATTGCGATCCGCAAAGGCAACACCCAGCTGCTTGAGAAAATCAATGAAGGTATAGCTCAAGTCAAGGCTTCCGGCAAGTACGATGAGATCTACGCCAAGTGGCTTAAAGATTAACTTGAGCATAGTCTTTTGAACTTAATTCAGTGAAGTTAACCGGTCACGGTGTTTTCAAGCCGCCGTGACCGGTCTTCATGCAACGCAACATTTTGGAGGAATCAAATTGGTACTTGACTTTTCCATCATTCCAAGCATACTGCCTGCCCTGCTCTTGGGTGCCCGGCTGACAGTGGGGCTGTCCTTCATTGCAGTAGTGATCGGCTTTGCCATCGGCTCTTTTGTCGGTGTCGGCCGTGTGGGAGGCAACGGGTTAATCCGCACCATTACCGGCATCTATGTTGACTTTATCCGAGGCACACCTCTTCTTGTGCAGCTTTTTCTTGTCTACTTCGGCTTGCCTTCCCTTATTGGCCGACCGGTGCCGCCCTTAACAGCTGCCATCGTCGCCATGGGCATCAACAGCGGCGCCTATGTAGCGGAGATCGTCAGGGCAGGCATTCAATCCATAGATAAAGGCCAGATGGAAGCCGCTCAATCCCTAGGACTCACCTATTCTCAGGCCATGCGGTATATCATCTTCCCTCAGGCCTTTCGCAGGATCATTCCGCCCTTGGGCAATGAGTTCATCGCTCTCTTGAAGGACTCTTCCCTGGTATCAGTGATAGCTCTAGAGGACCTTCTCCGGAAAGGGCAGGTAGTAATTACCAGAACCTTTCGACCCTTCGAGGTCTACATGGTGGTAGCCCTGATCTATCTAGTTATGACTTTAGCAATTTCCAGGCTGGTGGCCTGGTCGGAAAAGAGGTTGAAGGTAGTTGATTAAGACTGCAGGACTAGAGAAATCCTTCGGCAACAACCACGTGCTGCGGGGCATCGATATAGTTGTTGAACCCCATGAGGTAGTTGTAGTGATCGGCCCCTCCGGATCCGGGAAAAGTACATTCCTGCGGTGCCTCAACCTTTTGGAGAAGCCGACTGCCGGCAAGGTGTTTTTTAGCGGCCAGTGCATCACGGATCCTAATGTCAATGTGAACGAGGTACGACGGGAAATGGGGATGGTCTTTCAACGGTTCAACCTTTTCCCCCACATGACGGTGCTGGAGAACATCACTCTGGCACCCATCAAGGTGCGGGGCGAATCCCCAGAAGATGCAAAGCAAACCGCAAGAGATCTGCTGGAGAAAGTCGGCCTAGCCGATAAGGAAAATGCTTATCCAGATGAGCTGTCCGGCGGACAGCAGCAGCGGGTAGCCATCGACAGAGCTTTAGCCATGAAGCCGATGGCCATGCTATTCGATGAACCAACATCGGCCTTGGACCCTGAGATGATCGGCGAAGTCTTAGATGTTATGAAGACACTTGCCAAAGAAGGCATGACCATGGTGGTCGTCACCCACGAGATGGGTTTTGCGAGGGAAGTCGGCGACAGGATCGTTTTCATGGACGAAGGTGTAATCATAGAAGAAGGACCTCCGGAACAGGTCCTAGTAAACCCGCAGAACCCAAGAACACGGGCCTTCTTGAGCAAAGTGCTATAAAGGAACCAAGGGGCGTTCGGCGGTTAGGACTTCTAAACAACAATATAATGGGCCAGCGACAGTAATGCTGTGATGTATACCAGCGCAACCGATATTGGAACCCGCTGCTCTAGGAAAGGAGGCTCTCCCATGGTGACGCCAAAGGATTCTCTCATCCCCGGTTACCTAGAGCTGCACCAGCAAGGTGAGCTAAGGAAGCGGGCCGAGGAGGCTGTTCGCAGGCTGGCGGACTGCGCAATCTGCGCCCAGATATGCAAAGTCAACCGCTTGGAAGGCGAATTGGGAGTCTGTCGGACAGGCAGACTTGCCGTAGTCGCAAGCTACGGACCCCACTACGGAGAAGAAGATGTCTTGGTAGGAACTGGCGGCTCCGGCACAGTCTTCTTCAGCAACTGCAACCTGGCCTGTGTGTTCTGCCAGAATTATGATATCAGTGCCTATGGCTCCGGATACGAAGTCACGAGCCAAGAACTAGCCGACATGATGCTGCAGCTCCAGGCAAAGGGGTGCCATAATATCAATCTTGTTTCACCAAGTCACGTGGTACCCCAGATCCTGGAGGCACTGGTCATAGCAGCAGATCAGGGGCTGAGACTACCCCTGGTGTACAACACCGGTGGATATGATGCCCTACCCACCCTAAAGCTCCTTGACGGGATAGTGGATATCTACATGCCTGACTTGAAATTTGGCAGTGATGAAACAGGCCAGCGCTTTAGCAACGCCCCGGGGTATTCCACTGCAGCCCAGGCCGCAATCAAGGAAATGCATCGGCAGGTGGGAAACCTGGTCACTGACCAAAGGGGCATCGCCCAGCGAGGACTTATCCTGCGCCACCTCGTCATGCCCGGCCGCCTCGCTGATACCCGCGGGATTATGGAGTTTATCAGCCGAGAGATCTCACCTGATACTTATGTCAACGTGATGGGACAGTACAGGCCGGCGTATTTGGCACACCAGTTCCCCGAACTCAGCCGTCCCTTGAGGCTATCGGAGTATCTAGAAGCCGTGAACATCGCGCGGGATGCCGGCCTGCACCGTCTAGCAGATTAAGGACATCGAACAGCATCGATAGCTGACTTTATCCCACTCTAACGATCCAGATATTGCTCCATCACCTTGACATAGTGGGGAAAAGCAACCTCAGCGTCCTCAATTTCGGGATGCCAAGCTTTCTCCCATTCAAGCGACAGATATCCTTGGTATCCCAATCTCCTAAGAAGCTCAACAGCTTCACCGATAGGCAGAGCACCTTCGCCGACTAAGGTTAAGTCAAATCCATCCTCAGAGAAGTTGGCCGAATCCTTGACGTGGACATGTCCTATCCGCGATCCTAAGGTCTTGACGGTTTCGGCAAAGGTCTCCCCATGCCTATAGGGATGCAAGAGGTCCCATAAGAAGCCCAGGTTTTCGATGTTTGCATCCCCCAAGAGTTCGCAGATTTGTCTGCTGGTACTAAAGCTATCATGGGTTTCCAAGAGCACTCGCACTCCCCGGCTTTCCCCGACCTGAGCCGCATAAGCCAGGCCTTCTCTGATTCTCTTGAATGTCTCTTCCCTATCCTGGTCTTCGGGTATAGGACCGCCGAAGACCCTAATAAACCTTGCTCCGAGACCTGCGGCAATATCAACATTGAGCTTCGTTAAGTCCTGTTGCTTTCGAAACTCCTCCGGATCTAATGATGTAAACCTCACTCCTGTGGAAATACACACAACTTCCAAGCCGTGTTTGTTGAACTTTTCTCGGGTGTGTCCTATCTCTCTTGGAGAAAACTCATCTAGGGTATGTAAAGCACTTTCGCCTCTTATCATGCGGATTTCTACGCCGTCATATCCGCATTGCCTGGCAATCTGTATGACTTGATCTAGATCATACTCTGGACAGCCTAAGGTGCTAAAGGACAATCTCATCGGACGACCTCCCTCTTTCTTGGCAGCTCTTCACCGTCTCTCATTGGGCGTGTAGTTTAGTGTTGTAGCTGTGCGGCGCATCCCTAAAGATAACATGGACATAAACGACGAAAAACAACTAATCGGTCTATCTATACGCTGAACTGCAGGTGGGCTCCTCCCTCTTTTCTCATAATCTTCTGTTCTTCTGCAATCTGCTGCTACACTGACAGGAGGTTACCCCTCCATCTCGCTTTAGAAGCTGTTTGATAATCATCGTACTCTCCAACAGTCTTGTTTGCTGTAACGAAAGCAGTAGGGGTTTCCCATCTTTGTGTAACATATAGGGAAATCCTATCCAAATACTATAATTACATCGTTTATTTGCCTGCTATTTCTCTTGTTGCAGGAAAACTGTATTCAATAGAGAATTATAGGATCGAATTGCTCAACCATGTGAATTGAATCAACCTCTTTGTTTCCGCTGTCCCTGTCTCATATGTACCTCTAGCAAAATGCAGCAGGAGGTGAGCGCAGAGGGAGAACTTGCCGGCTTAAAGACAGTGTCAATCATTTCTTAAGAAGAAGGAGGTTTCTTCATGTTGAGAAAACTGGTACCGCTGGTTGTTATTGCAATGCTGGTGGCAGCTCCGGCCCTGGCAGCTCCTGCATCGGAGGCAGAAATCGATTGGCGGCAGGCCGAGGGTGCCTCCATCATCGTTGCCATGAACCTGCACATGGAAACCGATGAGCTGGACGCTCAGCTGGCCGAGTTCGAAGAGCTCACCGGCATTCGAGTCAACTTCCAGATCTATCCGGAGATTGAACTGCATCAGAAGACTCTCGTCGATTTGGCCTCTGGGGCGGGAATTTTCGATGTGATCATGATGGATTTCATGTTCACACCCCAGTACGCTGCAGCTAAATTCATCGAGCCCCTGACCCCCTACCTCAGCGACCCGAGTCTAACCGATGCTGAATGGTTCAACTCAGCTGACTTTATGCCGGCTCTCTGGGATGCTGTTTCCTATGAAGGCGAAGTGTACGCCCTGCCCTTCACCGTAGAGACGACTACTCTTTTCTATCGACCCGATATATTTGCTGACCTAGGATTGGCAGTGCCCAACAACTACGATGAACTCTGGGAAGCTGCCAAAGCTATCCGTACCAATAAATCCATGGACGCCATTGGGTTGAGGGGCATGCGTGGTCAGGGCATGAACGTCTACGTATTTGCTGGGTTCATGAGGGGATTTGGCGGTAAGTTTGTTGCCGACTTCCCACGGGATATGACTCCGGTTATTAACAGCCCTGAAAACATCGCCGCGGCCGACTATTATGCCCGTATACTGCAAGAGTTCGGGCCTAGAGGTGTAGCCAGCTGGGACTGGCTGGAGGTCTTGTCTGCACTCCAAGAAGGCACCATCGCCATGGCCATCGATGCTTCCAACTTTGGTCCAGTCATTGACGACTACGCCACCTCCAGAACTGCAGGAAAATGGGGTTATGCACTGGTGCCGGAAGGCCCAGGAGGCCGACACCCGTCAATATACACCCACACTCTAGCCATCAACGCCGCCTCCAAAAACAAGACAGCTGCTTGGCTGTTCATCCAGTGGGCCACCAGTGAAGATGTGCAGATTCAGCGGGCGCTAAGATCCGGCCAGCCTACCCGCCAGTCCATCTGGGACAGTGCTGCCTTCCGGGAGGCCATGCACCATGTGGGCAACGGCCAGTGGATCGATGCCTCGATCAGGTCACTTGACATAGTGAATCCCGATTACCGTCCCCGATTTGAGCACTGGCGGCAGTTTGGCGACCAGGTGGGCATCGCCCTCCAGTCTGTCATTGCAAGGGAGCAATCGGCAGAGAGTGCATTCAATGCCGCCCAGAAGGCTATTGAAGAGTTGATGAGAGAAGCCGGATATATCAAGTAGTCTAGGATTGAGCTGCAACGGGTGGGGGGACGCCATGGATCCCCCTACCCCACGCGACCAACTCAATTAGGGGAAGTGATCATGTGACCAGCCGAGCAAAAGCCAGATCGTCAGCTGCAGTCCGTCCCCATCCTACCCAGCCGCTGAAGCCGGGAGGCGTCTTGGAAAGGCATTTCCACATCTGGTTTATCTCGCCGGTAGTGATCTTCTTGTTGGTTTTGACTTTGCTCCCTACTATTTACTTATTCTATCTCAGCCTCTGCCGTTGGGATGTAATAACCGGTACTCCAACCTTCAACGGTTTGATGAACTATATAAATCTCTTTCGGGACCAAGTGTTCTGGGCAAGTTTACGGCGAACTCTGATCTTCGTAGCTGCCAGTGTCTCTAGCCAGCTGATCCTCGGTTTCGCCATGGCACTGTTGATCAATCGGCCTCACATCAGGGGCATCGGCATAGTGCGAACACTGATTATCCTGCCCATGTCCATAACCCCCATCGTCGTAGGTCTGATGTGGCGCATACTGTACAATCCTTCCTTTGGATTGATCAACTCCCTCTTAGACTTCTTCGGCATTGTAGGTCCCGAGTGGCTTGGGTCTAAAGACACGGCGCTCCTTTCGGTGATTATCGTGGATATTTGGCAGTGGACCCCATTTATGTTTCTCATGATGACAGCAGGTCTTCAATCACTGCCTACCGAACCCTTTGAGGCAGCCTTAGTCGATGGGGCTTCAGGTTTTCAGATCCTACGCCTTATTACACTGCCTTTGATGAAGCCCATCATATTGGTCGCTGTTCTTTTCAGGATCATCGATGGTTTTAAGGTGTCTACCTTTGACAGTATATTTATTATGACCAAGGGAGGTCCAGGTAGCATCACACAAACCCTCAACATCTACGCATTTTTAAGCGGCTTTGAATGGTTCAATTTGGGCTACGCATCGGCGATGGTGGTCTTTACCTTGATACTGCTCACTATCATTGGCCGATTATTCTTGCGCATGGGTGTCTTCAGGGAGGAAATCTAAAAATGGGAATCATAGGCTACCGACAAAGGAGAATCCTTGATACTATCTTCAGCTATATTGTCATCGGGCTCTTAGTCCTGTTTTTCTGTTTCCCAATCTATTGGCTGATTTCCATGTCCTTTAAGGAACCTGCAGATGTGATGTCACTCAGTATGTTTTTCCGGCCCACCCTGGACAACTACCGAGCCATCCTGTTTGGAATTTCCACCACGCCGGGTATCCCTGCGCCTCGGGAGGTGACTTTCCCAAACAACTTACTCAACAGTCTGGTGATCGGTTTGAGTGCCACGGCCTTGGCCCTATGTATCGGCACACCGGCAGCCTATGTACTGTCCCGATTCAACTTCAAGGCGAAAAAGACTCTATCCTTTTACATCCTCTCGACTAGAATTGTCCCTCCCCTGGGAATGATCATCCCATTCTACGTGTTTTTCAGCCGGCTACGGCTGCTGGATACCCGCATCAGCCTCATCATTATGTATTTCATCATGAATATCTCCCTGGTGGTTTGGATGATGCGGGGCTTCTTCGACGAAATTCCCGCTTCTTTAGATGAAGCAGCCCGCATTGACGGCTGTTCACGGTTAGCCGCCTTTTGGAGGATAGCTTTGCCCCTAACTGCTCCGGGGCTTGCAGCTACCGCCATTTTCTGCCTGCTCTTTTCATGGAACGATTTCGTGTTCGCCATTATCTTGGCTGGAAACAAGGCAAATACCGCCCCAGTGGCCGTCTACTCCTTTGTAACCTTTAGGCAGGTAATCTGGGGAAGCTTAGCTGCCGCCGGTACCCTGACTGCTCTGCCGGTTCTGGTTTTCGTATTGCTGGTTCAACGGCACCTGGTGCGAGGCTTGACTCTAGGTGCAATAAAGTAAGGGTATATCTTTCACCCACACCAGGTTTTTGGCCGTAGACAAATAGAAACAAAAACACATATGGGAGGGTAAGAACATGGGTGAAAACAGTTTTTGTCTAAAGGGTAAGGCAGCCGCCGTCACCGGCGGGGCTCAAGGTTTAGGATTGGCTATGGCGGAGGCACTCGCCAAGGCCAGAGCAAGTGTAGCGCTGTTGGACATTAATGTAGAAAAGTGCCAGACAGAAGCAGAGAGGATCAGGTCTGAATGTGGAGTTGAGACACTGGCCTTACGGGCAGATGTCCGGAAATTGGATGAAATGGAAGCGGCTGTTGCACAGATCGTAGAGCGCTTTGGTAAGCTGGACATCTTCGTCAACAATGCAGGGGTCTGTAAGAATATCAAGGCGGAAGAAATGACCCTGGAAGAGTGGCAGGAGGTAATTGATATCAACCTCACCGGGGTGTTTATCGGATCCCAGGTGGCTGGCAAGCAGATGATCAAGCAAGGCAGCGGTGGTTCTATTATCAACATCGCCTCGATGTCCGGCTCCATCGTCAATGTACCCCAGCCGCAGTGCTCGTATAACGCATCTAAAGCCGGCGTCATTCACCTGACAAAATCACTGGCCAGTGAGTGGGCACAGTATAACATAAGGGTTAATTCCATAAGTCCAGGGTATATGAAGACTGCCATGACCGAAAAGACCCTGGAGACCGACATGGCCAAGGATTGGTGGCTGAGGCTCACTCCCATGGGACGACCCGGTCTTCCCCACGAACTGGGCGGTGCCGTTGTCTTCCTAGCATCTGATGCATCCTCCTTCATGACTGGAGCAGACCTAATCATCGATGGAGGCTATACTGTCTGGTAAGCACCTCGGGGCGTGATCCCAGAAAACAACAGCTGCTGATTAAGCCTAGAAGCTGCTTTCAAAAACGCCATATCATCTGCAGCATCTTGTGGACAAGAACGCCAGCTAGATAGCGAACAAGCAAAGACAGCGCTCGGCTTCGACCCGGGCGCTGTTTTTTTCCTAATTAACCAGCGGATCAGCACTGCCCTCAAGAGATGTAAGGGCTCTATACGCGATGCTTCACTTTCAAAAACCGGTAGCGGTTTGATGTGGCTTACGAAAAGCATTTAGTAGAAGCGTTGAGATATGTTGAGGCAAAAAGGTATTTCTGCGATATCGGCGAAGATTATAAAGTACTAGACACACGGACATTTGACAAAACCACCGGCAAGTAAGGCACTGATACTTTCGTACCCACGGCTCTAGGAACTATGACAATCAAGGATTCTGCCCATCGATTAGGCGTACGGTCTTATGTTCCAATGGAGCAGATGGAGAAGAGATTAATTCAAGGAGGATGCTAAATTGACGGCATTATGGAATCTTTATCAAGTCCGTGATGGTAGAACCAAGCGAGTTTCAAGCTATGATAGGACAGGAGGAAATGCAGATCATATCGTTGTTAAACCCGGTGAGACAGCCGTACTGGCAGACATAAAAGGAGCAGGTATTATACGACACATCTGGATCACTATAGCCTGTAAGGATCCGATGATTCGGAGAAACTGCATTCTGCGCATGTACTGGGACGGAGAAGAAAACCCCAGTGTAGAGTCTCCTATCGGTGATTTCTTCGGCCAAGGCTGGGGTGAAGAGTATAACTTCATATCGTTACCTTTGGCTGCAGCCCCCCAGGGTGGCAGAGCATTGAACAGCTATTTCCCTATGCCCTTTGGTACGCGGGCACTTATCACCGTGGAAAACCAATCCGACCAGCAAATGGATGCTCTTTACTTCTACATTGACTATGAAGAGAGGGATGAGCTTCCCGAGTCTGCCTGCCGATTCCACGCCTGGTGGAACAGGGAAATAACTGACCCCGCAGAGAAGGGCGAGAATGAATGGGAGGTATTACATCCCTACGCCACCAATCGCAGTGACACCGACAACTACCTGATAATAGAAGCAGAAGGAAAAGGGCATGTGGTCGGCGTCAACTACTTTGTGGATTGTCCCAGCCCCATCTGGTATGGCGAAGGTGACGATATGTGGCTGATCGATGGCGAACCATGGCCAGGTTCTCTACACGGCACTGGGACAGAAGACTTCTTCAACAGTTCGTGGTGCCCGAAAGAGATCTATCAGCATCCTTACTTTGGATATGCTAGGGTAAATAACAACATCGGATGGCTGGGTCGAACCCATTGTTATCGCTTCTTCCTGGAAGATCCCATTATGTTCAACAAATCAATTCGCGGCAGCATAGAGCACGGTCATGCCAATGTGTTGACATTGGACCTTGCCACAGTAGTCTACTGGTATCAGATAGAGCCACACAAGCCGTTCCCCGCTATACTCCCCAAAGAGAAACGACAGAACATGCCCGAGATCACTGTACGTGATATTCATAGATGGCGACACGCCTGGCGTGAGAGTATGGGAGGAAAGAAACTCTGGGGAAACGAGAAATGAGTTTCATTTAGTCCATTGGTACAGAAGATATGTAGACGATATGTAGAGGCGTGTAATGCACATAATTTAAGGAGACAGCGCTCGGCTCCGCCCGGGCGCTGTCTTTTTCCATAGTATCTCTATGCAAGCCTCAATCCAGCTCTATACGAGCCCCAGCCAGGCTCTCCTAAGATCGGTGCCGGTTAGACTTCGTCTTATCTTCTAGCCAGAGAACCGAGCATAACGCTGCCTCACTGCGAAGGCTACCGCCTAATCTCAGCGACAAAAGGCATTGGCAGGGAGCTTTTTGGTTGGTCAAAGGCATATGACACAACACCCGCCCGGGGCAAGTGGCTTTCCTACTTGGCCACCTTTGCCGCATCGAAGGGAAAAGGCAGGTCTGCAATTGCCGCTAGCCACTTTCTGTATACCTCAAAGGACACCGGCGGATAGACTCTGCAGTAGTGATTACCGTACTCCTTCCCGTCGACCTCCCATTTAATTATAAAAAGCTTATGCTCTCCTCTAAAGCCCTTAATGCGGTCGACAACCAGATTACCATCGGCAGGGATCAGTAGGCTGCCTGAACTGACTATCTCGTCGGTATCATAGTCTCTAATGCTATATGATACATGGACGTCCTCCAATGTATCATTAACCACAACGACAGGCTGACTCCACCCCTCCAGTTCCCCCAGCATCACACAGACAGGAACCTGAACCCGCTTAATGTAGTGATACGCTAGCTTCTTGGCAAAGTAATAGTCCACCACCGCGTCTGAAAACTGAGGCCAGCAGTCTATCACATTCCACCAGAGGATACCGGTACAGCGGGGTTTTCGCATTCGGGCTTGCTCGATAAAGAATTTCTTTGCCTCCGCTTGACAGATCTGGGAAGCCAGAGCAAATTCCTCGAGGTTATCGGGAATCATACCGAAATACTCCCGTACCTGGTTAGCCATCAGCTCATTCCGATCATAATGCCGCCTGTTCTTCTGCCAGTGCTCCACCGAATGCCAGCGCCACTCATCATTGTCGTGATAGGGCCACAGTTTATCTGGTGAGATGAATCTCTTGATGGAAGATGCATTAGGACAGCCGTGGTAGCCAATTTCTCCGATGAAGTGTGCCGAGTTCTCGGAGAAAAAGCGACTCTTGAAATAATCCCTGGGCCCCCATAGATGCTGTTCCGGCGTATAGTGATGGTAATTCATGCCGTACTTGTTGGCCTCAGGGGAGATATAGGGGGAACTCGGAACATAAGCCCGATAGGGATCGCAGCGTCTCACCATCTCCGGCAGGATTTCTCGGCTGATACGGTTATACTCTGCCTGCAACCCATCTTGTACCAGCAGCATATCGATCTCATTATCGCCACAGTACACGACCAATGAAGGATGGTTGCGCACCCTCTCGATGAAATCCTGGGCCTCGGCTCTCACTTGCTCAAAGAATTCATCTTTCTGGGGGAACATAGCACAGGCGAAGGCAAAGTCCTGCCAAATCATGATACCTTTCTCATCACACAGGTCATACAATAGGTCATCTTCATAGACTCCTCCACCCCAGATGCGGAGCATGTTGCAACCAAGGTCATCGAACAAATCAACCACCTTAGGAATCCTCTCCGCGTCACGGGAATGTAGGGCATCAACTGGAACCCAGTTACTTCCCTTCACCATAATTCTCTTGTTATTAATCCGAATATGGAAATCCCCGCTGTCTCCAGCCAGTTCTGTTCTAACAAGCTCGGCGGTTCTGATACCGATCCGGTCAACACGCTGGGCGATAACTCTGCCATCCCTAAGAAGTTCACATGTGACTGTATACAAATTGGGCTCCCCATAACCCTTAGGCCACCACAATTGCGGGCGATGTACTTCGATCAGGAGCCTTCCAGCAATGAATTCAACAGGTTTTTCAAGGGTGAATTCAGCATCGCCGCATCGTCCCCGAAACCGCAGGGAAAGACCATTCAAAAAGGGAGTATCTGTTCTAAACTGGTAGTAGACACCGACTGTGGCTTTCTCATCACCTACATGATGGGTCCAGTAATAAAGTGACTCGATATCATTTACAGGCCGCTCCACGATCTCCACCGGGCGCCAGATACCTGCGGACACAATTCTCGGCGCAATATCCCAGCCATACATATGCCCGGCCTTCCGGATCCAGAGCACTTCCCCGCGGTCTTCCCAACTCCAGGTAATAGGTTCGTATTGGTACTGCCGGGCTGCGTTGATGGGTGAACTGATCCGCACCGCAATATGGTTGGATTCACCATATTTGAGGTACTCGGTAACCCGAAATCGATGCCGGATCAGCATATTGCGGGTATCGCCTATCCTCTGACCATTCAACCAGATGGTGGCGATGGTATCCAGACCGTGAAAAACTAGTTCAAAATCCCGTCCTTTCCAGTCACTAGGCACCACAAACTCTCGTTCATACCACCATTGATAAAACTCATAAGGGCGAAGTTCCCGACTGTTCAGGCCAATGAACGGATCTTCAATAACACCTGCCCGCACGAGATCTAGTTCGACATTCCCCGGCACCTCCGCCTCGATGGGTATTAAGTCGAGGGCAGCCAGCTCCTCAGGGCTGCGGGGCTCCAAAGTTCCTTCGGGAAAATACTTTAGCATCCACTTGCCATTCAAACTCAACCTTGCCCGGGTCACTTCCTTACCTCCCTTTGCTGTTCACGGTTTAGTCTGACCCTTTGCGATTACTCACAACTCTGTCTGTTATTGTTAGTCTAATTATATATTGCTAGAGTCTCCCGGCACAACCGAAGTTCCAATACTATTCATCGCCGAACGGTTAGCATGAGTTTTCATACACCTGATAGGAGAGCCGCGACCAGACATAGAAGACAGATAATCAGTATCTTTGATACTCAAAGACGGTGATGGACTACATCAATCCGCTGAGCGAGGCGAAACCTTTCAGATGAGTAAGCTGCCCCATTGATTATCTTTGAAAAGGAGACTGGCACATGAGCTGGAAACTAGAGGAACTGGCAGGTTCAGAGTTTCAATGTCAATGCGGCCGGATACACCAAGTTCCCATAAAAAAGATCCGTTTGAGCAAAGCTGCCCTTAACTGGCTGGAACAAGATATCCCCGAGCTGGGTCTAGCCGGTACAGCAGTGATAGTAGCCGATGAGACTACCTTTGAGATAGCCGGAAGGCAGGTTGAGGCAGTACTCGGCGGGGCTGGGATAGCCGTGGAGCGGGTGATCCTTCGTCCCCGCCATAGTCTTACGCCATCCCATTGGGTCTTGCCCGATGAGCACAGTCTAGGCGAAGTGCTGATGAAGGTTCCCGATAATGATGGGTTTTTGGTAGCCGTTGGTTCAGGCACTATCAATGATATCACCCGCTTTGTATCCCATAAAACCAGACGGCCCTTTATCTCTGTCGGTACAGCAGCTTCCATGGATGGCTACGCTTCCACGGTATCTGCGCTGCTAACTGGCAGTTTCAAGAAGACACTACCCGCCACCTATCCCACTGCCATTTACGTTGATCCAGACATCCTGGCCACTGCTCCCCAGGAAATGGCTGCGGCAGGGTTCGGAGATCTACTGGGCAAATCTATAGCGTTGGCTGATTGGAGACTTTCCCATATCATCAATGGTGAATACTACTGTCCCACCATTGCCAGTATCGTAGAACAAGTACTAGCAGGAGCCATTAATGACGTATCTGCCCTAAGCTCAGGAGATCCCGATGCCCTTTTGCGGTTAACTGCGGGACTTATTCTCTCGGGAGTTGCCATCCTCATGTTTAGAGATTCCCGCCCAGTATCGGGGGCCGAACATGAACTTGCCCACTTTTGGGAGATTCGGGGACTTGCCCACGGCCGTATGTTCTACCATGGAGACAAGGTAGCCATCGGCACCCTACTTATTACAGAAATGTACCAGCGGGTATTAGCACTAAAGCCGGAGACCTTGGATTGGGAAAGAATATACGCAGCAAGGCTCCCGATTACCCAGTACAAGAAGATGCTGCAAAGGGACTTCGCAGGGGCATGGGAAGCCTTGTATTCACCGAACTGGGAAGAGTCTAAGATGCAGGAGCTTTCACGGCGCACCGGTGAGCTGGTGATCCCCAATTGGGATCGGATCCAGCAGGAAGTCCCCAAGTCCCTTTTGCCTGTGGATATGATACGGAAATATCTTTCAGCATTAGGCCTGTGTCAGAATCCTCAAGATCTCGGCATAGAGGTTGAATGGATAGAAGCAAGCCTACGAAGCGGCAGGGAAATGAAACCACACCGCTACACAATAATGGATCTCGCGGCTGAGATGGGCTGTCTAGAAAGGATCAATAGGGAGATAGTTGAAGAGATACTGAGTTGACAATAACGCAGCTCCAGCTAACAGAAACACCGGAGCAAGGAATCACGTCTTTTCGAGTAAGGTCAACGGAGGGCACCCATATGCGGCATTTTCCGGCATCAGCGACGAAACTCTTCTACAATGCTCGGATCATAACCATGGATCCCAGCCAGCCTACGGCAGAGGCCATGGCCGTCTGGGAGGATCGGATCCTGGCTGTTGGCAAGGCCGAGGAGGTATTCCCATGGGCATCTCGGAAAACCCAGCGGATCAACCTAGAGGGTCAGGTGATCGTTCCCGGCTATAACGACAGTCACATGCACCTGCTTTATTGGGGACTGGGAATGATGGGCGCGGATCTTGCTGCAGCACGGTCAGTGGATGAGATGATCTGCCTCGGCCGAGAATTTGCCGACAGCAATCCAAATCGGGAGTGGATCATAGGACGGGGCTGGAATGACGAGAACTTCCCTGGCAAGGCCCTGCCGACCAAGGAGGATCTGGATAGAGTCTCACTCCACCGGCCCGTGGTCTTCACCAGGGCGTGCGGTCACGTCTGTGTGGTCAATTCCAAGGCACTGGAGCTGGCAGGCATCGATGCTTCTACTCCTAACCCGCCGGGAGGGCATATTGACCGCACCGGCGGTGGTGAACCCACCGGCATTCTCAGGGAAAACGCTATCACTTTGGTCGGAAGGCTGATTCCGGACCCAACTGTCAGCGATCTAAAGGAGATTCTTTCTAAAGCCACCCACGCCGCGGCAGCTCTAGGGCTAACCACAGTTCAAACTAATGATCTAGATGGAGCGGGAACGCTGTCAATGCGACTAGAGGCATACTACAAGTTAGCAGCTGCCCGGGAGCTCCCTATCCGGGTTGTTCTCCAAGCAGCGATGCCGACCCCCGACGATCTGACCGCCTACTTGGAGGCTCGAAGATGCTATCCCGTTTTGGGCTCCAATCCCGGCTCTCACCTTACCCTAGGGCCCCTCAAACTCTATGCCGATGGTTCCTTAGGAGCTAGAACTGCTGCACTCAGTGAACCCTATGCCGATGCCCCTGACACTTCCGGGATGCTTATTTATACCCAGGAGGAGCTAGACGAACTGGTTAGCCTCGCCGCTGAAGCTAATCTACAAGTTGCTGTCCACGCCATCGGGGACAAAGCATTAGATATAGTGCTGACAAGCTATGAACGGGCTAAGAGACCTATGCCAGGCTGGAGTGCTCGCCCTCGAGTGGTTCACTGTCAGATTGCAACCCGCCAGCAGCTTGAGCGCATGGCTGCCTTGGGCTGTGTCGCCGATATTCAACCGATCTTTGTTCCCACCGATCTGCATTTTGCAGAAGATAGGATCGGTGCTGACCGGGGAGTCTACACCTATGCCTGGAAAACGATGGCTAGCCTGGGAATCCACACAGCCGGCGGCTCCGATTGTCCGGTGGAAAGCTGCAATCCCCTGTGGGGGTTGCATGCTGCCATCACCCGCCAGGACCACAGCGGCAATCCTCCGGGCGGCTGGCACCCAGAAGAGTGCCTGACTCCCACAGAGGCCTTGGCACTCTTTACAACTGGTTCTGCCTATGCTGCCCAAGAAGAAGCTGTCAAAGGGAGTCTTTCACCGGGAAAACTGGCAGATTTCGTAGCCCTTCCCAAAGACCCCACACAGACCCCGCCCCAAGAGCTCCTGGATATGCAGGTAGCGGCTACTTATGTGGGCGGAAGGCGGGTTTGGCCAAGCGTTGAAGAATGACGGATTCTGGGCCACTCTCTCCCATCGTCAACATGCGTATCCTTTCTCTGTTGCGGTTTATGCTGGTCATTGACAATCCCCTGAAGAGTTGAGGCATAGTCTTAGACAGTAGACAAGGTGATGCTCGCTATTTCAACAATGGCGAAATGCATCACCCTATCCATGCTCTATAATCCTTTTCCTTTAGCAACCAGCTGGGCTGCGTAATCAGCTATGACTTGAAAGTCGCCCCGGGCGATGGCTTCTTTATTGATCATTCTGCCCCCCACACCTAAGATATCTGCCCCTGCAGCAAAGAAGGCATCGGCATTTTCAATCCCCACTCCTCCTGTCGCCATAACCGTGATATGCCCCAGGGGACCCTTGACATTCTTGATGTACCCAGGTCCCAGATCTGCTGCGGGAAAAAGTTTGATGATATCTGCCCCCGCTTCGTAGGCAGTTTCAATTTCTGATGGAGTTGCGCATCCGGGGATGACTAGGCGGCCATAACGGTTTCCAAGGCGGATAACATCCACATTCAGATTAGGTGCAACCAAGAACTCCGCCCCGGACAGCAGTGCCAATCGCCCCGTTTCGGCATCCAATACAGTGCCGGCTCCAACGGCGGCGTTGTCGCCTAGATCGGATTTTATCATCTGAATGGCTTCCAATGCACCTGGAGTATCCATGGTCACCTCCATGGCGTAGATCCCGCCCTCGAGGAGCGCTCTAGCGATCTCCTTGACCTTACCAACATCGATCTTCCGCAGGATTGCAACTATGCGGCTTGCCATGATCTTTTCGTAGACTGATACCTTGTATTTCACGAGCATCCCTCCTGTGCCGATGGAAAGTCTAACCTGGTTTTAGCTAGCGTTGAATGTCGGCTACTCCAGCTGCCAAAAGTCTTTCGACATCTTTCTTGTTCAAGTAGCTTTGGTCACCGAAAATGGTGTGCTTGAGGGCTGCCAAGGCAATCCCATATCTTAGACTCAAATCCGGCAAACCATTTAGGAAGCCGTAGATGGCACCGGCGGCAAAGGCATCGCCGGCACCGATCCGGTCAATTACCTCAAGCTCATAGCCGTCAACCCGCTTGATCTCCCCATCAAACAACCCGATGGCTCCTTCCCCTCCTAGGGTGATGATTATCCAAGGGCAGCCGTAAGTCTCATGCAGCTTCTAGCAAACGTCTTGGGGACTGTCCGTCAAGTTGAACACCTTGCGCACATCATCCAGGGTGGATATTAGCAGATTGACGTCCTTGAGAACAGAATCGACGGCCCTCTTCGCTTTTTCTGCACTCCACAGCCTCTGGCGATAATTCACATCGAAGGAGACTGTCCTTCCGGCCTTCCGCACCTCGGCAGCAACCTTTGTTACCATATCCCTGCAGGAATCGCTGAGGGCCATGGTTATCCCGGTGAGATGGACATGCCGTGCGGCTAATATATAATCCAGGTCAAGGTCTTCGAACCGCATGGTGCTGGCTGCTGAGTTTGCCCGGTCGTAGACAACTTCAGCAGGTCGGGGTTTCACGCCCGGCTCGACGAACATAGTCCCGACTCTACCTTCCTGGGTCCAGATGATCCGGGATGTATCAACTCCGTGCCGCCGCAGCTCCCCCGCGATGCGAAAGCCCCAGGGATTCTCAACCAGCTTGCTGATCCACCCACTGGCAACGCCTAACCTTGCCAGGGCCACTGCAACATTGGATTCCGCACCGCCAATTTCAACATCCAATTGCCGGGCCTGTTCCAAGCGGATACCGGTCTTGGGGGAAAAGCGGATCATGGTTTCCCCTATAGTAACTACTTCCAACTTAGGTTCATCGCACATAGGTTGCCTGTTCATGGAGCTCTCCTCATCTCGACAAGTAGTTGGCTGCCGCCTTACCATTCGGCAACAGTGCCGTCTTCCCGCCGCCATACAGGATTTCTCCAGTTATGGCCAATCCGGGCAGCAGCTCTCACCTTTTCCTCATCCACCTCGATACCTAGGCCGGGCGCCTCCGGGATAGCTGCAAAGCCGTTATCATATTGAAAGACTGATGGGTCCTTTAGATAGTCCAAAAGATCATTCCCCTGATTGTAATGAATCCCGAGGCTCTGTTCTTGAATTACGGCGTTGAGAGAGCAGGCATCAACCTGCAGGCATGCCGCCAATGCTATGGGACCAAGGGGACAGTGGGGGGCAAGGGCAACATCATATGCCTCTGCCATAGCTGCGATCTTTCTCACCTCAAGAATTCCTCCAGCATGGGAGAAATCAGGTTGAATAATATCTACATAGCCAAGGGCCAATAGATGCTTAAAACCCCAGCGGGTGTACATCCGCTCCCCCGTGGCGATGGGTATGGTTGTTGCTTGCGCAATCTCCCGCAGAGCCTCGTTATTCTCCGGCAAAACAGGTTCTTCAATAAACATGGGATGGAGTGGTTCGAGCTCTTTAGCCAGAATCTTGGCCATAGCCTTGGTCACTCGGCCGTGAAAATCAATTCCAATTCCAAACCCGGGGCCGCCAACCTCCCTTACAGCGGCAACCCGCTTCACAACTGCATCTACCTTCTCAAAGGAATCGATGTAATGCATTTCCTCAGTTGCGTTCATCTTTACTGCGGTAAATCCAGCTTGAATCTGTTCCTCAGCAGCTTGAGCTACGTCCCGGGGGCGATCACCTCCGATCCAGCTGTAAACCCGGATCCTGTCCCGGGCCTTGCCGCCTAGAAGCTCATAGACAGGAGCACCATAGTACTTGCCCTTGATGTCCCACAATGCCTGCTCTATACCCGAGATAGCGCTGGTTAGGATCGGGCCTCCCCGGTAAAACCCTCCCCGATACATCACCTGCCAATGATCCTCAATCCGCAAGGGATCTTTGCCGATGAGGTATTCCGAAAGCTCTTCCACAGCTGCTTTCACCGTATCTGCCCGGCCTTCTACAACTGGCTCACCCCAGCCGTCTAGACCTTCATCGGTCTCAACTTTAAGAAAGAGCCAGCGGGGCGGCACTTTAAAAAGCTCCATCTTGGTGATTTTCACATCTTTCAACTCCCTTCCAGCCAGGATGCCGATTTCCATTGGTTCGCTAACTTGACTTACCGACTATTTTTGCATCCACCATTCTTTTCGTTGATCTACATTGAATACCTTCAGAGGATATTTCTCTGTCCAGAATCTAGGAGCACAGACACTGGGCGACTACGGTATGCGAGGAGTATCCACACCGCGGGGCATTGTGACCCCAGGCCTATGGAACCAAAACCACCTTAACTGACTCGGTACCTTCCTCGGCCATAGCAAAGGCTTCCTCCCACTGCTCAAGGGAAAAGCTGTGGGTGATGATGGGTTCCCCCTTAACCAAGCCTTTGACCAAGAAATCTATGGCTAACGGATATGTATAGGGGCTGAGATGGGCACCATAGATATCCAATTCTTTTCTATCACCAATTATGCTCCAATCCACAGTTGTAGGTTCAGTAAATACACTGAACTCAACGTAAGTTCCCAGTTTACGGATCATCTGCAGTCCCTGGATAACGCCTTCTGGTTCCCCTGTAGCATTAATGTAAACATCGCACCCGTAACCGTCCGTAATATCCAGCACCCGCTGTACTACATCGTCCTCTAAGGGGTTAAGTACAATGTCTGCTCCCAATTCTTTGCCTAGTCTTAGCCTCTTTTCCCGCAGATCAAGGCCGATAATCAACCTGGGGTTCTTCAGCCTAATAAGCTGCAGTTTCAACAACCCAAGGGGACCGAGGCCGCCAAGGACCACAACATCGCCAAATTTGATTTGCGCTCTTTCTACCGTATGGACTGCGCACGCCAGCGGCTCGATAATCGCCGGGGTATACCCACTTATAGACTCGGGCACTTTATGGATGATATCCCTCTTTGACAGCCGAACGTACTCAGCCATACCTCCATCGGCGACTCCTCGTTGAAAGCCGTGGATGTCGTGAACTTGGCACATCCAGTATTTTCCGCTGCGGCAGAATCTGCATTCCCAACAAGGCACGATCTGTTCCACTGTGACCGTGTCACCCACATCTACGCCGTGGTGTTCTTTGGCACCCTGACCAAGGGCGACAACTGTACCAAAAAACTCGTGGCCAGGCACAACCGGCGGCTTGACATAAGGCGGTTGGATTTCATCTCCCCAGAACATTGATGCTCCTGTCCTGCACTTGATGTCACCGGCACAAATGCCGCATGCTGTTACCTTGATCAAGACATCGCCATCTCTTAGTTCTGGAACAGGTATTTCCTCTAATCTGTAATCCCGGGGTCCGCGACAGACGACTGCCTTCATTTTCTCAGGGATACTCACCATCCACATCCTCAGCTCCTTGCAGAGTAGAATAGTAGTGTTGACATACCCTTTCGATAACTCCAACGAGATACCTTTAAATGCGGGCTGTCCATGGCAAACCTAGGGACAACGTTGACTTGCCGGGAAGTCTAGACTCGCTCTAACCGTTTCGTTACCGCCCGTTATACATTGGTCTCAAGCGTCTTATCTACTAAATACTTGAAATATACCAGCTCTGGATCACCTGGGTCCAAATTGTCTATATACCCGCTCAGCCTGTAGCCCATCCCTTCTAGAAGAAGCTGCATTGGCTTGTTGGAGAGGTTGGTGGAGGTGAACAGTTTTGGTGTTTGACAGCAGGCTTCCGCGTGTTCAACTAATGAACGCCCAATCCCTAACCGGCGGTAATCTTGATCTACATAGATCAGCTCTATCATCCCGTTTTCGTAGAAGCTATAAGAAATAACCCCGTACCCAACCACCTTGCCATCACACTCTGCAACAAAGGCCTTGCGAGACCTTATGGCCTCGGCTATGTAAGCTACCCGCTTATGATCCTGGCGGGCAACATGATCCAGAGCAACGATGGCATCCATGTCTTGAGGCTTTGCTTCCCTAATTTGAGTCTTCACGACACGACGTACCTCCGCTTCTTTGAATATCTCCAGCTCCTTATTTGACACAAGAAGCAGGATGAACCGTGTCCCAGCTATCTTGCGACAGATTCATCCTGCCTTAACGCCTGTTTTAATGCCCATGAGATCTTTGGCCCAAAGTCTTGGACTGGCAAAGGCAATCTCCTTTAGCGTCGATGGCCGGCCATGGTAGCTGCCATAAGGATTGCATCCACCATGCTCTGTTCATTGGCTTTGCCGGTGCCGGCAATATCAAAGGCGGTGCCATGGTCCACCGATGTGCGGATGATGGGCAGTCCCAAGGTAACGTTGACTCCCGCAACACTTCTAAAGCTGCCGGTTGTGGGATCGACGGTAAAACCCAGGAGTTTGACTGGAATATGCCCTTGGTCGTGGTACATGGCAACCACACCGTCATAGTGACCAGCCAGCATTTTCACAAAGACTGTATCGGGAGGGATTGGACCCTCCACGTGGTAACCCCTCTTCACTGCGGACGCAATAGCTGGTGTGATGGTCTCGATCTCCTGTCGACCAAAAAGACCCCCCTCCCCAGAATGGGGGTTGAGGGCGGCTACCGCGATTTTCGGCCAGTTGATCCCAAGGTCCAACAAAGCCTGGTGAAAAAGACCAATAACTTCAGTAACCCGCGATTGTGTGATGCGGCTAGGTACATCCTCGAGGGCAATATGGGTGGTCACATGGGCAACCCGCATCTGCCCACAAACCAGCATCATGCTGACTGATTCTGTCGCGGTAAGAGCAGCCAGGATCTCCGTGTGGCCGCTGAAGTGGTAGCCAGACAGATTAATTGCTTCTTTATGGATAGGGGCCGTAGTAACAGCATCTACATCTCCCGCCAGGGCCAGGGAAACGGCTTTTTTAATGTAGGCAAAGGCGGCCGTTCCCGCGACAGCGGAGATTGTGCCAAAGCAGTTGAGTTCTAGAGCTAGAGGGATATCCGGTTCTATGACTGGGCAAGAAATCTCCCCTCCCACGATTTCCGCCGCCTGCTCTAGTATATCCTTAGTCCCAATGACTATAGGCTGACACGCCCTCTTCACCTCGGCATGGGCAACGGCCTTTACTACGATCTCTGGACCGATTCCGTACGGGTCTCCCATGGTAATTGCTATTTTGGGCAATGAGGGTGAAGCTGCATTCATTTCACGCTGTCCTCCATCTTTAGTCTCACAGTCAAAGCTACTGCCCGGGGTTGCCATTTATTACAAGGATCTTCCAAGGCATCGGTAACGAGCTCTAGAGCATAAACAGCTCATCTATCTGAACTGGCTGACCAGTCCGTATGGACTTATTGGCCGCAATGCCGATAGCGATGCTCAATGCTCCATCTATGTGGGAAGCCGCGCGCTTGAAGGGATCCTCCTGCGGTTCACCAAAGAGATCCCTCAACAAAGCAGGATCTCCTCCTCCGTGACCGCCTTGGGCTTCCTCCACCGGCACCCTGTAAGGCTCAGCAAACATTGGGAAGACCACGATCTCTTTGCTCTCTACTGCCCCTTCAGCGGCAGTGCCGGCCCGTCCGCTCACATAGCTTCTTTCACACACATGAACCTCAAGCCGTCCCTTAGTCCCGTTAAAGGCCACTCTATATCCTTCCCAAGGTAGATATGCATTAAGTGAATAAGTAAGAATGGCTTTGGTGTTATATCTCACCATTACTGCCATTGTATCCTCGATACTGATCCCATCGCCAAAGACGCTCTGATCCCTCAGGTATCCGTCATACTCCTCGTTTTCTAAATACATCTTTTCCAAGTTCGGATTTGCCCGTAGGTCTAGAGCAAAAGGATCATTTTCTGCTGCTTTGCTTCCTGTACCTCGGTAATAGAACTGGCGCATTCCCCGCCGTTCCGCGTTTTCTCTACCATAGAACAACAGGTCTCCCATGGCAAACACAGTCTTTGGCCTTGCTCCCAGCCAGAAGTTGACCAAGTCAAAATGATGGGTGGACTTATGGACCAAAAGGCCACCACTATTGCGCTTATCTCTATGCCACCGGCGGAAATAATCGGCCCCATGCTGCGTATCCAGCAACCATTCAAAGTGAACAGAAGTCACATCACCGATTACCCCGTCCCGGATGAGTTCTCTTATCTTGGTATTATATGGAGCATAGCGATAATTGAAGGTTACCCGCAGACTCCGTCCAGTCCTTTTTACAGTATCGAGGATGGATTGACACTTCTCTTCATCAATAGTCAAGGGCTTTTCAGTGATAACATCACAGCCCAGCTCCATTGCTTTATTAATGTAAATGTGATGGGTGCGGTCAATGGAAGTGACGATGACAACATCCGGCTTTGTCTCTTTGACCATGGTTTCGAAATCCCACGCCAAATACGTTGGGACAGGGTCAGCACCTAGCTCGTTTACTAGGACACTGTTGGCATAATCCATCCTGCCTTGATTTATATCACAGAAAGCCACAATTTCGGCATTGTCCGCGTATGTAGATGCCAACGCCTGATAAAAGAATCTCGCCCTACTTCCTATACCTATCATTGCATATCGTTTCTTACGGCTCAATGCTGTACTCCCCCTTCGCATAGTAGTCTTTATGTAGGCGATCACACTGGTAACCGCAGATTCTGCATTCCAATCTTAGTTGTGTGAGTATCAGTAAGCCCTACGCTACTCACCTGTCATGTGAATGGTGTCCACCCTCACATCAACCATTTGACCAGCCACGGTATACCCTTAGTCCCATTCCACTGATGCTCTCCGTCAAAGATGTGATGGTACAATCTGTCCTCAGCATCGAAAAGCCGGTAAGCTTTGCGGGTAATGTCAACCTGTTCAGTGACATTAGCCACCCCGCTTTCACCGTTTAGCGGGTCTCGATTCCCCGTTTCAATTAGGAGCGGGCGGGGAGCAATAAGGGCAGCAATGTCACCCATATCGGCTAGTTTCCAGAGATTGGGAACGTAATTGCACGAGCAATTGGTGTTCAGTTTCAGTAGCGCATCTCTATATCCGTAAAAATATCCACTGATTACGGCACACTTAACCCGTTCATCCAGGGCACTCAACCACATAGTCTGTAGACCGCCGCCGGATAGGCCGGCACATCCGATCCTTTCTGGGTCGCATTCATCCCGATACTCCTCTATGTAGTCAATGAGCCTCATCAAATCCCAAGTCCACATACCGGTCACAGTTTGGCCTAAGGGGATAGCCATATTGTTCAGTACCCGACAGGAACCATGCATGAACTCCTGAGGTTTGCCCTGATGGGCTTTTTCTCGCCTTTGACCAAAACCCCGGGCGTCGGGACAAAACACAACAAACCCTTCTTTGACCAATTGAACGCCATAATCACCATTGGCATCGATATCCACAATGTCCCTTCTTCCTGCAGTGGTCAACTTCCCACCAGTACCGTGCCCATGGGGTGCAATGACGCAGGCTCGGGCGGGATTGATCTTCTTAGGGACGAGAACGTACATAGTCATGAAAATCCCTGGTTCCGTTTGAATAAGCACTTCTTCTCTGGTGTAAGTTCCCATATCGGTTACATCTAGAGTTTTCGGCTGCAGCAGAGCAGGTACCATGGTATCTATCCCAGTAACGTTTCTCAGGGCCTCTCGGAGTTCACTAGCCCAAATAGCGTATTCCTCTCTGGTAGATGCCGAAAACCCTAACTGCCGTGAAAACTGATTCCAGCGCCTCACGAAATACTCTTCACAGGTATAGAAAGTATCGTATTCGAAGTTCACTTTCCTGTCCATGTTACCACCTCTTTCTAAATACCTGGCAAGAAAACGACCAACACTCCGGTCTAGACTGCTGCATCCACAAATCCTCAATGACCCTGCCGGAGCTCCTGTAAATCAAGTTATCTCAATCCTGCACAAGGAACTAAAGACTACAGCTGGGATTGAACCTTAAAAGCCAGTCAAAGCCAGCCGGTTAGCTGCGCAAGTAGACGAGTATACTCCACGAAATTAGGCCAGGATATATCCGGTGGAACACCGTGATCACAGCCTGGAATAAAGCCTCCTTCTTCCAGTAGGGGCGGAACCACCCGCATAAGCTCTTGTTCCATTACTTTCCCACCTGCAGCAAGGGCCCGTTTGTCGAGTCCGCCAATATAAGCCATCTTCCTTCCATAGAGTCTGCGGTATTCCACAATATCATTGCCCGCTGCTACTTCCACGGGAAAACAGCAGTTAAATCCTACATCGATTCATATCGGAATTAGCTCAGCGATATAACCGTCTGAATCAACTGCTATGACGGAACACCTCGCTTGTTTCAGCTGGCTAATCCAACGCTCGTAAGCTGGCACTAAGAATTCTCTCGTCATTTGTGGGGAAATCATGCTGTGGCCTTTGTATGCCATATCTTCCTGTATCAAGACATAATCAAGTCGGACTTTTTCAAGGATGGGTTTCATGGTCTCAGATACAAAGTCAGTCCAAAACTCAATCATCTCATGAACAAACTCAGGATCGGTGATCATGAATATGCAGAGACTTTCAAGGCCCAACCACTCCCGCAGTTGCCAGAATGGACCGTTAACGGCCAAATGCACAACCTCACCGTTTTTTCCAAGGGACTGGCAGAAGTCATCAAAATTATCGGGATAGCGCCCTGGCGATTTAGGATCATAACGTCTCTTCATTTCGTCCCAATCGGCCCTAGTCTCCACGGGAAACTTGTGCCACTTGCGGGTCACAAAGTCTTTGGCTACCCTAAGATATGTATAATCGTATTCATCAGATATCTCTGTTATAGCTCCCATCCAGTCTTGGACAATATAGTGACCGTCTTTGTGTTCGAGGATTTTCTCCTCAAACTCCCGTATCATTTTGAAGGACACCCCTGGACTTACCATTTGCCCTGAAGCACTGGAATCGATACCCAAGATATCCAGCAAAAACTCGAAGTAATCCACCCCTTCGGGCAGTCCCTGCTCGTGCCAGGTCCTGAGTGTTGATTCACGGGGTGAACCTGGCTGTAAAGGTATCCTGTCTGGGTTCCCGAACAATAGAGTCTCCAAATACCTCTCCCTATGAGTCACAAGAGACAACTCCCCCTGTATCCAGACTCGTGCTCAATCAAGTACTTCCTAGACTCATCGCAGACAGGTTAACCCCATTGACTAGGTCAACCCAGCTATTGCGCTTCTTGTTTCTGCCTCACACTTGTTGCATGGTAAATCTCCTATTACCAACTATTGTCATCTTACTGGCTTTTTGCCGATATATATTTGGATATTATCATTATTTTGTCGGCGCATTCGCCATTCCTGCCTTTTCCTAATATCATCAATGGACCTCAGGATTCAGACAAAGCAGGCCCTCCCCGGTTCCTCTAATACAGTGAAAACTGAGCCCTGTAGTTGGACATATTATAGTGGGGCTGTCGTTTGGGCACAGAGGGTGAATCAACGGTTCGATGACTCTGGGTGTAGATCCAGATGGAATTTTCGTCCCAGACGACGATCTCGTCCCGGCCGTCACCTGTTAAGTCAACGGGCTCACAGCACAGGAAGGGATGGCCGTCACTGGGAAACTCTACTACTCGGCGGCCTTTCCCATCAATCATTCCACCCAATTCAGGATGGGCAGAAAGTAGGATTAAGTCTTGGCCTGAACCAGTCCAGTTGACCGGCGAAAGGGCAGAGCCCCAGGGAGCAATGATCTCATTTCTCAACAGCAAATTACCTTGCCAATCGTAAATCAAGACAATGCCGGGATTTCCCCAGAAGGTTATGGTTGCAATCTCAACTCCAGGTTCCGTATGCAGCAGATCAGCTGCTGTAACCGTCTGGCAATGACCGGCCCGGTGATGTTTCTTAATCTCTCCATCTGCCGAAACCCACAGCATGCCTTCATCACTGGCTGCGATAATGATCTGCGGATCCTCACCCTCTTCCAACTTGCCGATAAACACACCATCGGCGTGATCTCCTATATCTAGCTGCCACCTGACCGTTCCATCTGAGTTCAGCAACGCATAACCGATGAGGATTTCATCTTTTCCATCACCGTCTATATCGTAAGCCATGGGATAATGTCCTACATTTCCGCTAAAATGCCATAAAGGCTGAAGATCCCAAGTATAGGCCCAGAGATTGTTATAGCGATCCTTCAGCAAGATATCCCGGTCTTGCCCACTGCCAGTAAGATCGCAAAAATATATGGAATCACCAACGATCCTGTAGAATCGGTCTTCTTTCAGCCGCTTCCCTGTGTGCGGCGGTGCCATGGGGGTAAGAGCTTCGTACTTGAGCTTTCCTGTCTCGCCCTCCAAGACTTGAATCTTAAAGTTTCCGCAGAGGACAATCTCAGGCTTACCGTCGCCATCGATGTCGTGAATCTGAAATGGTAAATCATTTGTCACCAAGGCATTGGCTGGGTTGGGTTCGCCTATCTGCCACAAAACCCTCCCCTCTAAATCAATGGCAGTCAGACAGCTAATCTCGCAGAAGTTGTCACCCTGCATGCGGCGGACGTTTTGTGCCAGGAGAATCTCCAGCTGCCCGTCTCCATTCAAGTCGCCAAATCGAATACTCTTCCCCGCGCCGTAACCAGGAGTGTCGAATTTCCTCCACAACTGCGTCTGTGGAATGGCCTCCTTTAGGCTTCGCAGCTGGGACTCCTTGAGCCGCTGCTCGGTTCGCCAGACTTCATATGACTCATTTGTCATGAAGACATCCAGTTTGCCAAACCGCACTGGGCCATTGGCAAACAGCGCTACTTTGCCGGACCGGTAAGAGTCATCCTCAGCTTCCAAGGTAATCCCGCCTACCTCCGCCGATAGGCGGCTTCCCGTGACAACAATCTTTATGTCGTGATAAGAATCGCGCTCCAATACACTTGACTGCTTGGCCAGTACCGCACACTCTTCATCATTTATGGAAATCAGCTCCAGGCAATTATGGCCATAACGAAGGGCATAATAGTGTCGACTGGTCTGATATCTAAACGCCACTCCCATATAGCCTTCTGACCCTAACGGCCTAAAACTGGCCTCGATGACCACATCATCCCAATGCTCGTCACCGGCAACCAGCATCGGCAACCCGGTTTCCCGTATAGTAGACTGTTCAAACACGTACTTGCCGTCGTCCTCCAGTACATTCCAACAGGAGTCACCTTGCCAGGAGAAGTGCAGAGTGCTGGCTGTCCACTGGCCTGTGCTGCCTTCCGGTAGGCGAAAGTGATACTCCCCCAACGGTGAGTAATCATGGGGAAACGGACCGGGCTTGAGATTGAAGTCTCCAGCAAAAACCTTTATCATCGGCACACATCCTTTGTATGGCATTTTTCGTGTCTTGGGCGCTCTCATTCTCCTAGACGCTGACACCCATCCCCTCTATCTTTATCCCCAGTTCCCTTGGAAGCACCAGTTTAACAGTAATCAGTGGGTTAACAATCTGGCTAACCCTGAGTTCACCACAGTATCCCAGCAAGAGTTTGGCATCGGACCTGCTCAACCCATGCAGCCTTGACATAACATCCATTGCCCGCTCTATAGCCATCCTGGACGCTATCTCAAAGCTATCCGCTGAGGCTATTAGTATCAATTTGTCTTGGGTCCAGATATGTAATCTATCAGTCGGTGAGTCTTCCACTCTTCTCACTCTTAATACGACTCTGGCACCTACCTCCAACCCTGCTCCATTTACTTCACCATCTGCCATCACCGCATGCACATCCCCGAGAGCCAACAAACCACCTTCAACATTCGCGGGCAATACTATTGTAGAACCCGGTCTCACTTCCTTAGTATCCAGGTTCCCGCCGTGTTCTCCCGGAAAACCGCAGGTAAATGAACCTGTTGCCGGTGCAACACCTATTACACCGATGTGGGGTCGGATCCTTATTCTAATCTCCGGAGAAAACTGGGCAAAACCATCAACGATGGGAATCACTCGGTAGTCACCGAGACTCATCCCTACGCCGGTGGACTCTACGTCAATAGCCAAGACGTCAATACCAACCATGTCGCCAGGGCGTATACCCTTAACGAAGATAGGGCCAGTTGCGGGATTGGTATTGGTCAGATCCAACTCCTGGGTTTTTCCGGACTCATGGGGAATCAACCCGTGCAAGGCACTGAGGGTCTTAACCTCGACGACTTGGTCGAGATCGATTTCACATACCGGTACCATATCTCGGGAAAAGCTGTATATAAATCCATCCTGAGGTCCTATGGTCACTCGAGTGCGCATACTACACCTCCAATTACTCATTGAGCACGACCCCGCTGGTCGATGCTCACCTTACATCTCCAAACACAACTAGCTCAGAGGTTAGTTCGCTCCGCCATTGAGGTTTAAAACAACCCAAGAAATGTCCTTTAATCAAATGGGGGCAGGAAACCATTCTCTTGAACTAGAGGAACTCTCCTATCTGTGATTTCGATTCCAGGCTGAAGCTTTAGAGCCTGGAGGACAGCACTAGAAACGTAAAGCTCTTCAAGACTCAGGGTGTTCTTAATTCTGGCAATCCTAGCATCCTCGGGGCTGCGCCATGCGGCTCTCAGGGCATAGCTTATCCCTTCACCATCTGTTTCGGCAACCATCGGCATTTTAGCCCGCTCAAGAAAGCCGCTGGTTACGCCGTTTTCGTAGGTTGCCTTAAAATCTATCTTTTCGTAGACTCTTTTTGTGATAACATCAGCCAAACCCATCCCCAGGGCATTGCCATGGGAACCTTCGGTAAGATCGGCCAATAATATAGACGAAATCTGCGGTTTTTCCGGCTCCGGCTCCCCTCTAATCCCGATCCGCCCCGTAATATTGGGATCAAGTCCTACGCCACTGATGTCCTTGCCGAACTCATCGATAATCAACACATCGATTTGATCAATAGGTAGTTTGGGCATGAGTCTCTTGGCCTCAGCAAGAAGCTTTGGCTCCTCTTTCTCAAATTCATCGGGCTGCAGGACCTTAATGATGGCTGTCTCTTCCTTGGCGTTTTCAACGATGCCAATTCCCAGCACTACCCTGCCGTGCTTGATGATTTGCCGGGCCGTTGGTACAATCAGGTCTTTCAATCCCCTTACGCCAAAGCGGTGAATCTCCAGCGCTTGCCTATGCTTTCCCAGGCCGATGGCACACATTTTCATCAGACCGCTCTCGAAAGTTCCATGGAAATCGGTGTGGGGCTTTATCCGATTAATGACAATCACTCCGTCTGCTTCATAGGCGTACTTGTCCATATAGACCTTATGGGCTAATCCTTCACCGGGAAGCTCGACAACTTCAAGGGAAGACAAAATTGGAGCACCGACATTAGCTTCAGTAATGCCGTAGTGCTCCAAGACAGCTTGCTGTCCTTCCGGCGTGGCTCCTCCATGGCTCCCCATAGCCGGGACGATAAATGGCTTCCAGCCTTGGCTCGTGACCCACTTGACTGTTGTGCCAACTATGTCCCTGAGATTGGCTATGCCTCTGCTGCCGACAGCAATAGCGACCGATGCGCCCGGTCTGAGGTCAAGTCTTACCTCCTTCAACTCTTGTTCAAGGTACAACCCAACATTATCTATCTTCTCGGCACTCACTTCCTGCCTAATCATGGTTAGTTCGACATTTAGCATTATCTCTGCTCCTTCCTACACTGCGGCTCTACTTGGTGAGTTAATTCTTAAAAAATAGCAGTCTTTCCTCTATTATATGGTTCTTGCAGCGCAAAAACCGCCCCTTTCATGGGGACGGTCTGCTACCACACCTATTCATGAGTAATTCAGACTGGCAATGCTACATAATTCCCGATCCATCACAAATCCATGGGCACCTGCGGCGGCAATATCGTCGATAGACTCTGTGTTGTTCCCACCTGAAGTAAACGAGACAATCTTACCGGCATCCTTGCTCCTACTTCACGCAAAGGCGATTTCAATCATCTGATGACCGTGCACCTTATCCAGTGTAAACCGTAGTGTGCCATCCAGCAGTTCAAACTCCAACGGCCTCATCTCCGGCACACAGGTCACTGACTTGACCTCCGCCGGCACCTTCACTGCAACCTCCAGGTTGTAGAGGGGAATCACATCCTCGATGATATCAATCTCCTGACTGCGGCGTTCGGGTATATAATGCAGCAGGTGTACTACCCATCGATTTGCATCGGGCTGTTCGTTCACTGTAGCGAAGACAGTAGTTGGTCCATTGTGGGATAGAAGGGGTTGCCCAATTAAGAGTTCAATGGCATTAAGGAGCAGCTGCTTGCACCACCGGGGTGCATTCTTGTGGTAGAGGGTAAAAATGGGATGGGCAAAATATATAGTGTTGCCGTTCCGCACCACAGCCGGCTGGACCACCTTACCAGATGACGGGGTCTGCCTGTGGGAACAGAAATGCTCCCAAGTACGGTCAAAATAGGAGGCAACAACATCGGCCAGGACTTCTGCATCAGGAGCGGCTTCAATCTCAACTGCCTTAATGTACATGGCGTGTTCCGTTGGCGGCAGTCCTTTGCCGATTGCCTCCCGGGGAAGGATGTAATCGACATACTGCAAAAAGTCACCCACTTGCCGCCCGCCAACTGGAAGACCATCATCGGCTAGCTGGGGGTTATCCTTCAAACGAACACCTAGGCTTTTCAATGCAGATTCTGTGCCCTCAGGGTTAAGACCGGAAAGCCCTGTCACAATTAGCTTCCCACCGGCCGCCACATACTCATCAAGCTTGGCCGCTGCAGCTTCAGTCAGCCTGACGCCATCGGGCAGAATCAACAGGCGATAGGCGTCAAAGGAACTGCGGGTATCAAGCACCTCAAACTGATGTCCAGCTTCCTGCAGCATCTGTACAGCGCCAGCAGTAGCAACTGGAACCCTTTCTCCCGTAAATTCCTCAGTGGTTAAAAGGCCGATCTCGCTCACTGCCTTGGCACCCCGGCACCACGGCTCTTTCTTTTCCACCTGGCTGTAGACCGAACCGATCAGTTCATATACATATTTATCTATCTTACCGCTGGGATGCAGCTGATCGCCGATCTCACACTTGCAATTAAGGGCCAGCATGCGGAAACACTCGAACTCCAAGGCGGCCTTGTTCTTGAAGGAATGAAAGTCACCCCAACTGGTATGGAACTTCCCGGTATGGGAAACACAGTCAAGGCCAAGATTCCTGGCGTAGCGAGCAGTTAATGGGAAATGCATATACCCCCAACCGCCGCTGGGAAGGGACTCTAGTTCAAAATGGGAATAGGCATCCTTGGATTCCCGAACAAAGGGTCCGATGTGACCGGCGTTGTAGAAAATAGTCGCATCTGGATTGCGTTCCCGGACGAACTCAGACAGTTCTAGCCGGAACTTATCCAGGACCAGCTTGTTATAGGCTAAGCGGTCTGCCTCTTTAGTCGGGTCTAAGCCTGCTTCCTTCATGCCCTGCTGGCAGTACCGGCAGCTGCAGTCATAGGGTTTTACAATATCAAAGAAGAAACCGTCGACCGGCAGCATCTCCAGCATTTCTTCCACATGGGCCCAGATAAAATCACGGTAAGGGGTATTCACACAAAGGTCTTGGTAGAATCCCGCTTCATACGGCTTCGTACCTGATAGCTGGCCGTCGGGCCCAATTACCCGCCACTCAGGATGCCGTACAGCCGTGTAGTAATCCCACTGAATAGTGGTGTATATGGGAACCCGAATCCCGTGCTTGTGACAGGCCTCAATCTGCTCCAACAGCAGATTACGATTGACCAGATTGGGATGAATACGCTCGGGGAAGCGCTTAGAGTTGTAATACATCAACCCATGATGGCACCGCGCAAAACACGTAATGGAGTTTACCCGGGCTTCATCCAGTGTGCGGGCAAATTCCTCCGCATCAAATTCGGCACCAACCAGCGGGATGTGCTCGCTGGTATGAAAGTCCAGGTGAATCTGTCGAAAAGGCAGTTCAGTCACTGGGTTTTCCCTCCCTGACAGTATGGTTCTTATCGGGATTCCCTGTTGTCTTCAAGGGTTAACCGCAAACCCATAGTCTTCCAGCACTTCCTTGACTTTATCTTTCACCAGTGCATCGGGCTTGTTTTCCAATAGCCCCGCCCGAATCCGCTTGTACTGCATCGGCAGGTATTGGCTAATCAAGGTAAGGGGTATCGGTGTTGTCCCTAGGTTTTTCATAAGGATTTCCACAGCCTCCCTTACTTCCGGCACAGCCCAGTAGTAGCGGCAGCGATCGGAGAAACTGTACCTGCGGGCCAAGGCAATCTCTGCCTCCGACCCGTGGTAATAACTCCTCCAATGGGCCGGATTGCTCACTATGGCTGCCTCCAGTTTCTCCATCAACTGACTCGGCCGAGCTCCAGCTGTGTTGCCCAATAATTCCTTCTCCATCAAGCTCAGTGCCAACAAACCTTCCCGGAGAGCAAAGGTCAGGGCTGGTCCAACCTTTAGAATTGCAACCCCATCCTCTACCAAGCTTTTCAAGGCATCACGGGTCTGGTAATCTGTCGAATGTCCTTCGAAGACCAGGTTAGGCAGCTCAGCTAGTGCTGCAGTAAGAGGCTTGGCTTTTTCCCTGTCGTATTCACAAATAGTGGTACTGCCAAACTCGACTCCGGGCTGGACAACCACTGCGACAACCCGCTCCCAAGCATCATGGAGAGCCCGCTTAAAGAAGGCCTCCTGTGATACACCCACTGTCTCCCTGAGATCTTCGGGACGGGTCACCTGCAAGGCATCTTCCTCCTCTTGTACTCCCCCTGGAACTGGAACTTCGGTACCAATTACGTATACCGGTGGAACTGCACTGGGATTGAGGCGGAGAACCTCCCTGTAAGCCTCTTCGGCGACTTGACAAAGCTCGGCGGTGCGCTCGGCAATAACCGCCGGCTCCAAAGCGCCGTTCCTACTTGCATCGTCACCTAGCGCCATACTGGTATCTATGTGCAGCTTGGAAAACCCCGCCAACACATATTGCCGAATGAGCTCCCGTGATTTCTCCATGGCGCTATCAGCAGGTTCATTTTTCCAAGGATTGGGGCCGAGGTGGTCGCCTCCCAAGATCAGCCGGTCTCGGGGAAACCCCACTTGGTCCGCTAGACGCAGGACAAATTCCTGAAAATCCGCCGGCTTCATCCCTGTGTATCCGCCAAATTGATTAACTTGATTGCACGTAGCTTCAATGAGAACATGACCGTCGGTCTCGAGGCCGTACTCAAGGGCCGCCTCTAGGACGTAGCTGTTGGCACTGCAAATCGAGCAGATCCCCTTGGGTATACCAGCTTTCTGAAGCCTGACAATTTCTTTCATCACGTGATCTCTTGTCATGATGACGAATCCCTTCCTAAGTTTTAATAATTATCATCCATAAACAGCATAACCTTGATTGCCCGGTCAGACGAACGCAGGGTTTCAAAGGCTTCTCGGGCCTCTGCCAATTCAAAGCGGTGGGTTATCATCGCCGATGGATCTAGAGCACCATTGGATAGGGCTTTGGCTGCTATCTGCCACTCTCGACCTGGGAAGGGAGCCGAATAGGACATCCACGATCCGTAGATGACAAGCTCCTTTCTCACAATGGCTTCAAAGGCCTTGGGAGCGAAGTGTACCGGTTCGTGGGCTGTACCTACATAAAGCACCCGACCTCCATTGGCGCAGATCTCAACAGCCTGTACTTGAGTGATGGGATGACCTGCCGTCTCGACGGCTAGATCACAGCCGGCTCCAGAGGTAACTGACCTTACGGCCTCAACTAGACCGCCGTCCCCGTTTCCTAGACCCTTAGAGTTAATCACTTCGTCGGCTCCCAGCTCCCGAGCTCTGTCCAATTTCCAATCGTTAATGTCCACAGCTATGACTTGACTCGCCCCTAGGAACTTGGTCCACATCATGGCAAGTAGTCCAATGGTGCCTACACCCAAGACTACCACCCTAAGTCCTGCCAATGAGCCTACCTTCAGCAAGCCGTACAGCGGAACTGTGGCGGGCTCCAGCATGGCTGCTTGTTCGTAAGAAAGGTCCTTGGGAATAGGAACCAGGGAGCGTTCAGGAACGGCAACATACTCAGCCATACAGCCCTGCCGCCGGGAACCGACAAAACTGTATTGGCCGCAAAGGGAATAGCGGCCCAGCTGGCAGGCCTCGCATCCCATGCAAGGTACCAAAGGTGCCACCGCCACCCTGTCTCCAGGACTAAACCTGGTGACCGCTGCCCCTATCTCGACAACTTCCCCGGCCGCTTCATGGCCCACCACTGTGGGATAAAAATGGGCTTTGCCATCAAAGGCCCGGGGTAGATCAGAGCCGCAGATTCCGCAGGCTCCAATCCGCACTATGACGTCCCCCGGTTCAGCCTTGGGATAGGGTATATTCTCGATTCTGATATCACCTGGACCGTGAATTACCGCTGCCTTCATAGAAATCGCTTCCCTTCATCTACTCTGTAATCTTGGCCAGCTTGTGCATGACGGGCCTAAGAGACTCATACGACATCAAGTACGCTTCATAGAGATCATCGTACAATTCCTTGTATTCAAGGCGGGGTTCATACCACTTTTCCACCTTCACTATCTTCTTGAGTGCGGCCTTGTAATCGTCAAAGGCTCCAACACCGATACCGGCCAAAAAGGCTGCTCCGAACACTGTTCCATCCTGCATATTGGGAACACCCAGCGGCATACCGGTAACATCAGCTTTGATCTGACACCAAACCGCACTCTTGGATCCGCCCCCAACACTGACAAGGTTTGCCGGCTGAGCGCCGATACTGGCGGCCACCTCCAGGTTGTGCCGCAGGGCGAGTGCTGCACCCTCCATGAGAGCCCGGATAATTTCCGACCGCTGCTTTTCATAGGATAGCCCCACAAAGACCCCCTTGGCCAGGGGATCCCAGATGGGAGTACGTTCGCCGGCCATATACGGTAGAAAGACAAGGCCACCCGAGCCGGGTTCTGCTTGGGCCGCCTCTTCACTTAGAATTTCAAAGGGATCTTTGTCCTCTAATAGGCTGGAATCATAAAATCCAGTTCCCAGAACCTGCTGATAGATCCAGTTCAGTACACCGCCGCTCACCGTGCCACCGGATAGGTGCCATCGATCCCCCAGGACGTGGCAGCCGCTGATTAGGCGAGCATCTGTGTAAGGTCGATCGGTGCAGATGGTCATGCCCCCTGCTTGACCGGCCTGTTCTTGGGTTTCCAGGTGTTCGGTGATGTCGGCTCCCAAGCAGGCCGCTGCACAGTCTACACCGC
>JAAZHE010000202.1 GCA_012510855.1 Bacillota bacterium
GCATATAGCTTACCATTAAACATGCAGGCTTCCCACACTGCATCTACGAAATCACTTCGTTTTATGTTTGCCCGCTCTGCGATAGCATCGAGAGGCATCAGGGCACCCCGTGCCGCCCAGTCGGCCACCGTCATTCTGTCTAACAATACCACCGGAGGTGCTGTCCCGGCAGCAACAGCAGTCATCAGTTTTTCAGGACTTTCTGCGAAACCGAAGGCACCAGATACAACTTTGATCTCGTATTCATCCTGTATCGCGTTAAAGTCTGATGCGAGGAAATTTTTGCCAGGGTCATCGGCAGGAATTCCCCACACTTCAATTACGGTCTTAGCACTAACTACACTGCTCAGAAGCACCAGCAGGAGTGTCAACCCAGCCATAAGTGATAGCAATGATTTTCTCATAAACCGCTAACCTCCTATAGTAGAAACTAGCTTCTCCTTTGTCCCTCTTCTGAGTTCACGTTGTTATAATATTACTGATACGGCCACCCCCTTTTCTCTTTAATTTCCTCCAAACCAGTTATCACCTATCAGTGGGATTGTTCTTCTCGAATCACGATGTATGGGGTTTCTTTCATAGGATCCGGATAGAAGATCCCTGTTCCCACGCCGTCAACCACTTCCACATAGTACATCAGATCCCAGTTTCTATCATGGTACTCAGCCGGAATAACCCCTTCGTATATCATCTCCGATGGATCAACCAGTTTCATCGGTTGCACCTGGAAGGTATAGTATTGGTTCACGTGACGGTAATACAGCCGCACCACCTTTATGGGATTACTGCTGGCTATCCTACAGCGGATACGTATATCGTTGCTCCACTTTGCATAGCGAACGGGTTCATGTTCAACCTCGATTACGCTTTCCCTATGCTTTACCGGAACACTAAAGGGCTGCTCCGTACCGAGGATGTAGCGTCTACCTGACGTTCCCTCAGCTACAATGCAATACCGCAGCTGCCGACTATTCTTCAGAAGCTCCTTGGGTATTGCCCCTTCATATATGAAATCATCCACCTGCTTCAGTTCCACCATCCGGGAGCTGGAGCAGCAATCTTTCGAATCATTGCTGCTGTTATCATCACATACGTTGAACCATACACTGCGTACAGTGTCTATAGTGCCTTTGGCAGTAACCTGCAGCGTGCACTCTTGCTCTGCGTCGAGTCGTGATGGCGGCACATGGGTCAGGGTGATCCCGGCTCTATTGATCACCAGTCCAGAAATGAACCAACTCTTGCCGCTATCTGCCCACAAATCCAGTCGGAGACGGCCTCCTACTACTTCTACCTCTCGTTTGACCACAAGCTTCTTGCCTTTAGGAACAACCACTCCATCTAGCAGCAGCTGTCCATTTATCTGGGCATACATCGGCCCATAATCGCTTGTGTTGTTCTCAGGATTTGCTGCGATAATGGTTGCTTCGTACACACCATCAGGAAGATCGACCAAGAAAGAACCAGGAGCGTTTGACCAGACGTAGTCATTGTAAAGGGCATTCCGGAAACCAACTAAGCACTCGTTAAATACCCGTCCCGTGTCTCTTCTTCGATCGTCGAGATCTCTATCGGATATACGGATATGGGGGTGTGTTGCTCCCACTACTCTAGTACTGGTGGTCCAGCCAAATCCAGTTATCGGATTGTACCTCGAGACCTCGTCGACGCCAATAAAGTGCTTTTCTACGTGATAGTTGTCATGGATAGAGAAGATCATGTTTTCGCGACGAGTGCGACGTTCGGGCTTGCCTCCAAAGTCGAAGGCGTAGTCAAATGGGGCGCACTCTTCATACAGCCTTATCAGCTCTTCCAAACGTTTCTCATCATCGTCAATAAGCACCAGCTTGTCCTTCCAGTGACCGGAATCGATTGGCCCTGTAACCATGTGATCATAGTAGAATCCATCGGTAAGGCGAACACACTCGTGCCAGAAGCTATTGGCCTCCCGAATCAAGGCAGCCGCTTGCTTGAGGGCAGCTAGATCCTTTGTCAGGTAATACAAGGAAAGCTGCTCTGCACTTCTTATCTTATAAGCATGGTAAAGCGCCATATTGCCCAATACACTGACATCCAGGCGCGTAGCCACAAGTTCCCGGTCTGAGTCGCTTGATTCAAGTTCCTTGGCCATTTCCAAACACTGGCGGCCGATATTTTCAAAATAGGTGCTGGCCTCTTCAGGTGTCACCTTGGCAGATGTCCTTTCGGTGAGCCTGAAAGCAGCTGCCTCTGCAATGCTGTGCATGGTTGCAGGGTCGCTGGGATACGTCTCCATGTAGTAATCCAAAATGCCGCCGGTATCTATTTCTGGCCAGGTGTACATATTGGGATCGCTCATTTGATATCTAATCAAGTACGAAATAACCTTACTAGACACGGCATATGCCTTCTCTGCGATTTCAGCCTTGGGCCCGAAACGACTCCTTAGTTCACGCCGCCATACCTCTGGAGAGGTTTCGGGATTATAGGACATCCGGCCGAACAGGAGATAGTAGAACCAATAACGTTCATACTCCCACCGATAGTACTCAAGGTCCCGGCAGGCCATGATGCGCCAGTAGCCTGGTTCGTTGCCGTAACCCTTTTGGGCCAGCGGAGGATTCACCTCAAATCCCCGGGCATCGCCCAACTCCATAC
>JAAZHE010000203.1 GCA_012510855.1 Bacillota bacterium
GTTCTATGTGAGAGAGCCTTATGTCCGCTGTATAGAGGCAGCGGGAGGAGTCCCCCTCCTGGTGCCGCCCCTTGAGGAGGAAGGGGATTTGCATGACCTTTTGGGGTCCGTTGACGGGGTGCTGTTGCCTGGAGGCGTAGATCTTGACCCAATACATTTTGGCGAGGAGCCCGTGGAGAAACTGGGGGTAGTTGAACCCCATTGGGATCGCTTAGAGCTGGCTGTAGCCAGGTTTGCCTTGGCCTCAGATCTGCCGGTTCTAGGCATCTGCAGAGGGGTGCAGGTCCTCAATGTAGCTGCCGGCGGTTCTCTTTACCAGGATCTCATATCGCAAACCAAGGGACAGTGTCTGCAGCACAGCCAGAAGGCTCCCCGGTGGTATGCAACCCACAGCATCAAGATTGAGCCCAAGAGCTTTCTAGAGGAGATGCTGGGGGCCCAGACAGCCAGAGTAAACAGTCACCACCATCAAGCAGTAAAAACACCGGCACCGGGATTTAGGGTAACAGCCACCAGTCCCGATGGGATTATTGAGTGTATAGAGAGCGAACATCACCGATTTGCCTGTGGGGTACAGTGGCATCCGGAACTAATGGTTGGCCATTATCCTGAGCAGATGGAGATCTTCCGGCGCTTTGTGAGGTGTGCTCAAAAGGCAAGGTGAGTTTTGGGGGAGGTGCTTGGGGCGGGCCCTTGACCTGCCCAGTAGTTGACATGCTGGCCATTAAGAATGCAAAGATCATTACTGTGACTCAAGGGATTATTGAGAAGGGTACCGTTCTGGTTGACGAGGGCAAGATCAAAGCAGTCGGGCAGGAGATCCATATACCGGCAGATGCTGAGGTGATCGACGGGTCGGGGAAGGTGCTGAGTCCCGGCTTGATCGATGCCCACTCCCACGCAGGGTTGGATGAAGAAGGGTTCGGCAGCGAAGGATGGGACTACAATGAAGCCACCGACCCAGCAACGCCGTGGCTGCGGGCCATAGACGGTATCAATCCTACGGAAATGGGTCTTCGAGACGCGGCGGCCAACGGCGTGACTACAGTGTGCGTAGTTCCGGGCAGTGCCAATGTTATCGGCGGTGAGGGAGTCATTATCCATACTTACGGTGAGGTTGTCGATGACATGGTGATCTCCCGGGATGTCGGCCTCAAGGTGGCCTTTGGTGAGAACCCAAAACGGGTATATGAAAAGCAGAAGAAGATGCCTACCACCCGAATGGGAACGGCAGCGATCTTGAGGGAATATCTGGTAAAGGCCATGAACTATATGGCAAAATTGGAACAGGGGGAAAAGGACCCGGACAAGATGCCGGAACGGGATCTGCGGCTGGAGAATCTGGTGCGGGTCCTTAGGAGAGAGATTCCGCTCCGGGCTCATGCCCATCGTGCCGATGACATTATGACGGCTCTGCGCATTGCCGATGAGTTCAATGTCCGCATAGTCATCGAACACGCCACTGAAGGGCACAAAATCGCTGAACGCTTGGCCAAGAGGCAGGTACCGGCGGTTGTCGGGCCGTCTCTAAGCTCCCGCTCCAAGGTTGAGCTCAGGGAACAGGACTTCAGTACACCGGCGCTTTTGAACAAGGCAGGGGTGAAGGTAGCTTTAACCTTGGACCATCCTGTGGTCCCATTGAAGTACTTGCCGGTTGTGGCTGCTTTGGCGGTACGGGCCGGGCTCCCCGAAGAGGAGGCATGGAAAGCCATCACCATTAACCCAGCAGAAATCCTCGGGATCAGTCACCTGGTGGGCAGCATTGAGGTAGGTAAGGCTGCAGACCTGGTACTTTGGTCGGGGGATCCCCTAGATGTCCGCTCCCGGGCAGAGGAGGTGCTGATCAACGGTCGCCTAGTAGAATGATGGCGAACCCTGTAGGCTGAACAAGAACTAGGTGGGTTAGCTGACGACGGACAGAAAGCTTCTTATAATTTACAATAATTTCCTTTTTCAAGGCAGGAGAACCCGGAAAAACAGCGAAATTCTAAGCTATCTCATTAGTTGGACTAGCGGAGGCGATTTTGTCGTGATCAGGATTCTAATAGCCGACGATTACATGCCCTTCCGGCAGGCGCTAAAAGACTTCCTCGAGACCGCCAACCCCCGGCTGAAAGTGGTAGTGCAAGCATCCAACGGTCGTGAAGCCTTAAACCTATTAGAGAAAAACCCGGTTGATGTTGCCCTCATCGATATTCGGATGCCGATTATGGACGGCATTGAGCTTTGCAGCCGCATCCGCAATGGTTGGGGACAGCGCATAGGCATTATTACCTACACGGGGTTCAATTCGCCCAGCCTAACTGCCGAGGCTTTGCAGAGTGGGGCGGACTTGCATTTTGTGAAACCCTTTGAGTTGTTTTCTTTAAAAAGGGCCGTCATTAAGCTGGCGGATTCCCGTAAGGTGACTTCGTCACCGGCGGCAGCGGTATCGGTAGGATAAAGGTCGGAGCAAAGGGAAAAAGAAGGGTAGAGCTCTATGAGGACCAAAAGGTCCTTTTTCTTTGCGCCAAATCTGCAGCCGAGGAGAGGGCAGGGAATCTCAAGAAGGGTGCCGAATAGAAGGCAGGCGAAGGGGCATCCTGGAAAATGACCCCGGTTTGTGGAGGCTCAAGGTATGAAATCACTGATTGTTTCCACCTACAGTCCTGAGGAGACTTTGGCCCTAGGGAGGATGCTGGCGCGGTGGTTAGAACCTGGAGATGCGATTAATCTTGTGGGCGATTTGGGAGCTGGCAAGACAGTCTTGGTAAAGGGGATCGCCTCCGGCCTCGGGATTGACCCAGCCTTAGTCACCAGCCCGACATTCTCCCTGATTCATGAATATACTGGGGATGTGCCGGTGTTTCATTTTGATGCCTACCGGCTTAAGCACCCCGAGGAATGGGAAAATCTAGGTTATGAAGAGTACCTGCGGGGTAGCGGTATATCGGTAGTGGAATGGGGAGACTTGGTTGAGCCCTATTTGCCCTCAGAATATCTGGAGGTGCAGATTAAGCGGGAGGAAGCCCAAAGGGATGGGCGGATTGTAGAGTTTAGGCCGATGGGCCAGCGGTTCCAGCGGGTCATCCAGGAGCTGGGGAAGGAGCTTCAGCATGCGGATTTTAGCTATAGATACTGCGACAACGACAGGTAGTGTGGCATTAACCGATGGAGAAAAGGTAGTAGGAGAATACTTGCTGAATATCCGGGCAACCCACTCGGAGCGGCTGCTTCCGGCCCTGATGCGCATCCTAGAGGATGGGGAATGGTCGGGAAGTGACATAGAAGGCTTAGCCGTTGCAACCGGTCCCGGTTCATTTACGGGCCTGAGGATCGGTGTAGCCACTGCTAAGGCCCTTGCATATACGTGGCAGAAACCCCTGATCGGTGTTACCGTGCTGGAAGGCTTGGCCTTCCAGGTGGGCTTTGCCGCTGATTGGGTATGCTCAATTGTTGATGCAAGACACGGGGAAGTATACGGCCGTTTGTATAGGATCAATGGGTTGCCGGAACCTGTCGGTGATTACTGGGCAGGACCGGTCGCTGAGTTTCTCCAGCAGGTGCTGGATGCCGCTGTTGGCCCCGTATGTTTTTGCGGAGATGGAGCGATGGCCTATTGGGATATTATCCTAGAGGCCGCAGGAGAGAGGGCCAGACGGCCCGCCAGCAACAGTATAGAACTCCGGGCATCCAGTATTGCACTACTTGGGAGGCAGAAGCTCTTGGCCGGTGAACGCCATGACCCCCTAACCCTTGCTCCCATGTACCTGCGGTTATCTGAAGCGGAGCGCAAACTAAAGGCCAGGTGCGCTGCCGGCCGCTGATAAAGGACTGACAGCCGATTCGTGGATGAAGGGAGAGGCCTAAGGCTTTGAGTACAGAAGTCTCTAGCAAGGGATATCTACCTGTGGAGATTGAACCAATGCGGGTGCGGGACTTAGATGCAGTCTTGGCCATCGAGCGGGTGTCATTTCCCACCCCTTGGTCCCGTTACGCCTATTTGTCTGAGCTGTTGGAAAACGACCGGGCCCATTACGTGGTGGCCAGAACCAGTGACGGAGAGGTAGCCGGCTATCTCGGCATGTGGATGATCGTCGATGAAGGCCACATTACCACCATAGCTGTTCATCCTGCTTACCGGGGCAGGGGAGTAGGCCGGCAGCTTCTGGCGGCTGCGGAACTGATTGCCCGGGCCAATGGAGGGGCCAGGCTCACCCTAGAGGTGAGGGTCTCCAATTATGTAGCCCATGCACTGTATCAGAAGTTTGGTTACGTCGATGTGGGCATCAGACCGGGTTACTATCGGGATAACAACGAAGATGCTATTATTATGTGGAAAGAGCTGTCTTGAGGACAGCAGGTGGGATTGCCTCAAATACGAGCCGTTGCGTTGAACTCAAGTGTTAGAAATGGGGGTTGAACATGGAAGTTAAACAGGGAGCCTCGGCGGCGAAAGGCCCGGGTGCCCTGGTTCTCGGTATAGAGACAAGCTGTGATGAGACTGCTGCCGCGGTGGTGCGGAACGGGAAGGAGATCCTTTCCAATGTTATCTCCTCCCAGGTGGACATGCACCGCATATATGGAGGGGTTGTGCCGGAAATCGCATCCCGGAAGCACATCGAGCTGATTATGCCGGTGATTGACCTGGCCCTCAAGGAGGCCGGAGTCTTGCCGGAGGAGCTGGATGCAATTGCCGTCACCTACGGACCGGGCTTGGTGGGTGCTTTGCTGGTGGGCTTGAGCGCTGCTAAGGCCATGGCCTTTGCCTTGGGTTGTCCTCTAGTTGGAATTAACCACATCGAGGGCCACATTTACGCCAATCTCTTGGAATACCCAGAAGTAGACCCGCCCCTGGTGTGCTTAACAGTCTCCGGGGGACATACGGACCTTCTCTACATTGATGAATACGGCCGCTATGATATCCTCGGCAGGACCCGTGATGATGCAGCTGGTGAGGCCTTTGACAAGATAGCCCGGGTGCTGGGGCTGGATTACCCAGGGGGTCCTGAGATAGCCCGGGCTGCAGAGAACGGCGACCCTGAGGCCGTCGATTTTCCCCGGGGCTTGCTGCAGGCAGATACCTATGATTTTAGCTTTTCAGGGCTCAAGACAGCAGCCATCAATTATATCCACAACCTCAGGCAGCGGGGTGAAGAGCTGCCGGTGGCGGATATAGCAGCCAGCCTTCAGGAGGCCATCGTCGATGTCCTGGTTACCAAGACCCTGGCGGCTGCCCAGGCCTATGGAGTCAAGACTATCTTCCTCTCCGGAGGGGTTGCTGCCAATGAGAGGCTGCGAAGCCGCCTCCGGGAACAGGCCGCTGTCCACGGCATTGAGGTGTACTATCCCAGCAAGATTCTCTGCACCGACAATGCAGCCATGATTGCCTGTGCCGGTTATTATAGATACCGGCGGGGAGAGTGCTCGCCTTGGGAGCTTAATGCCGTGCCCAACTTGCGGCTGGGGGAAGGTTAGGGTACTTAGTGTTTATATAGAAAAACCCAGCACTTTGGGTACGGGCCTAGTTGGAAAATATAGTCATCCCCTTTGATACTGCTCTTTAAGAGAATTTGAGCAGCCCCTGGACAAGTATAATACAGACACTGGGCGGAAGATGCTGCCCAACCTAAAGGGGTTTGGGACAGGGGGACTGACTATGGGTGCAGCTCAAAAGCCACAGCAGCCAAGGACGGCTGGAGGGCAGACCCGCAGGAAGTTTGTGATCATAATAATGGCAGCAATACTGGTGGCTGCAGCTTGGTTTGGATATCGCTACTGGGCGGAGTTAGGGATACTAGGGGATGAAAGTATCAATATCGTGTTTATAGGTGTTGATGCTCCCCTTGAAGACATGGTTCAAAGACAGGGTGAAAACGGGGAGTATTCGTTGGCACTTCCCCAGTACGGGCAGACGGCCGATGCTATCTTTGTGGGGACAATCCATCCTGCGAACAGGAAGCTTCATCTATTGGGCCTGCCGCCGGAACTGATTGTCACACTGCCTGACGGAAGTGAAGGGGAGCTCCGGGCCGTATTTGCAGCTGGAGGCGTGCCGGCCGTTGAGCAGGTTACAGAAGAGCTCCTCGGTATTCCCGTTCACTATTATGTCTTGGTGGACTACGGGGGCTTTACTGAGCTGGTTGATGCCATTGGCGGGGTGGAGGTAGATGTCAAGACACCGATTCGCTACTACGACAATGGTGAACTTGTTTTTGAGCTTGAGGAGGGCCTCCAGAGACTGCTGGGGCCTGAAGCCTTGTGCTATGTGCGCTACCGCCGGGGTTCAGAATCGGATCTCAAGCGGCTGGAGCGCCAGCGGGATTTTATTGTCTCTTTGGTAGATAAAATGCTGGAGGCAGTTACAATTACCCAACTTCCTACTTTGGCCAGGTATGTGGGAGAACTGGTGGAGACCGATCTTCCCTGGGAGGACGGCTTGAAGATGGCCTCGGCAGTCCTGCGGCGGAATGTGGAAGGCATTGATGTGACTATGCTGCCTGTGGAGATGGAGAATGACAGGTGCTTGCCGGATATGGAGGGCATCGCTGGGGTGGTTGCTGAGCTTTTTTATAATCCCTCGTGGGACAAGGCTGCCCATTAGCCTTGGGAGAGCATTGCAAGTCAATCCGGTTCGTGATATGTTAATAATAACATCGTTGCATATTTTATCCTCTATGCAGTTTTTTGGTCGAGTTTTCCTCTTGGACAAGTTGGACAAGCACATCGTAGTTGAGCGCAAAAGAATCTTTGGGAGAAGAGTACATTCTTAAAGAAGTGAGGTGAAGAGCTGTCCAGCTCTCCTAGTGCGGGGGCGTTGGCGGCGAACATATGAAGCTGTTTCTAGATACTGCCAATATTGATGAAATTCGGGAAGTCAACAGTTGGGGAGTTATATGCGGAGTCACCACCAATCCATCTCTCATCGCCAAGGAAGGTCGGGATTTTAAAGAAGTCATCAATACTATTTGTGAAATCGTTGACGGACCCATCAGCGCCGAGGTCGTCAGCGAAGATGCTGAAGGTATGGTCAAGGAGGCCAGGGAGTACGCATCCTGGCATCCAAATGTGGTCATTAAGGTGCCTATGACCACTGAAGGCCTGAAGGCCACCAAGACCCTTTCCAGTGAAGGGATCAAGACCAACTTGACCCTGATTTTCTCTCCAGCACAGGCACTGTTGTGCGCCAGGGCAGGAGCCACCTACGTAAGCCCCTTCTTGGGCAGGCTGGATGATATCGGCCATGACGGTATGCAGCTTATTCGGGATATAGCGGAGATTTTTGCCATTCACGATATCTCCACTGAGATCATCGCGGCCAGCATCCGGCATCCGCTGCATGTTATCGAGGCTGCTAAAGCCGGTGCCGATATCGCCACTATTCCGTACAAAGTCATGGTGCAGATGACCAAGCATCCCTTGACCGACGCCGGCATTGAGCGGTTTTTGGCCGACTGGGCCAGCGTGCCTAAGAAATAATCTCTCCGGGAGTATGCGAAGACCCTAGAGTTTGCGAATCCTTTAGCATTTGAAAATAGGTTTTCAAGAAGCAACACCCGCCCCTCGCGGCGGGTGTTCTTGGTGTGCCCAGCATGTCTGCTGAGCCGATGGGTTGAAAGAAACCCTGTCGCCTAACTAGCGGGAAGACAATCCGTAGGCAAGGGCGTCACTGGTAACGGTGGGGTCTGAAGGAAGCCGAA
>JAAZHE010000204.1 GCA_012510855.1 Bacillota bacterium
CCCCTGACCCACTAATTCATCGATATCGGTTTCGGTCTTTTCTGTGATCTTCCCAGCGAGGTCAGTCACGATCACTGTCAAAATGTTGCTGCCTACATCTGCCCCTACCACCAGCCTAGCACTAGGATTGATCTGGTAGATTACCGGCCTTCTGCCCCTGCGAGATGTCCCGCTGCCCAGTTCCAAAACCCAGCCCTCTTGAGCCAGCTCATGCATGATACTGGATACAGTTGTAGGAGATAGACCCAATGCCCGGGATATATCCGCCCTGGAGACAGCACGTTCTCGCCTAATGAGCTGAAATACAAGCCGCTTGTTGACCTCCTTGACCAGTTTCGCATTGCCAGTATGTATCCTCACACCACTGCAACCTCTCTAAAAATCTTGGCTGATCTCATCCGACCCCTTGCACACCCATCGGTGCCCAGTCTGAACCCCGCCTCAAGAGACTTCATACAGCGTCGCAGGCCGTCCCTTGCCCTCTTGTATAGACTGTTTTACCCCCAATTATGGTCTGGAGAACGGTGAAATCATCCCTCAGCACTACAAGATCGGCATACTTCCCTTGATCGAGACTGCCCATAACCTGGTCTACTTTAAGAATCCGAGCAGGGGTTATGGTAGCCATTTTCACTGCTTCTTGAAAATGAATGCCTGCTAATTCCACCATGGTCTTGAGCAGCCTAGCACCGGTCACCACGCTGCCGGCAAAGCTGGACTTATCAGGCAACCAGGCAACTCCCTCTTCGACTAGAATCGGCCGCTGGTCATTTTTCGCTGCTGAATACATTCCCTCCGGCAGGCCCGCCGGCCACAATGCATCAGAACACAAGGCCATCCTAGCGGATCCTTTGCACTTGTAGATCAACTTGAGCAGAGAACCCGGCATGTGTTTGCCGTCGGCTATAACCTCTACAGTGAGCTCATCTAGAAGCAACCCAGATTCTATCGCTCCGGCTATCCGGAAGCAGTTGACTCGCCGCACCCCCGACATACTGGAGTAGAGGTGAGTCATATGGGTATACCCGGCTTCCAAAGCAGCCAGCACCTCATCATAGGTCGCATCGGTGTGACCTATGGCCGCTAGAATCCCCCGCTTTCGAAGCTCCCTGCCAAGATCCAAAGCCCCCGGTAGTTCCGGTGCCGCGGATACCCGGACAATAAACGGATAGCGGTCTAAGATTTCCAGATACTCTGCGGGGTCAGGGTTTTTCACATAGCGGGGATCCTGGGCTCCCCGCTGTTCATAGGAGAAGTAGGGGCCTTCTAAATGGACTCCCAGAAGGCGGGCTCCTCCTGTTACCGCCCCTTGCGCCTCGGCAAAACTGTCTAATGCGGCAATCAGCTCCTCTGTTCCGCTGGTGATGGTTGTCGGGGTAATCGCTGTGGTCCCGCCTTGGGCATGGGCAGCAGCCATTAAGCGCAGCGACTCAATGCTTGCATCCATGGTGTCCCCACCGCCGCCGCCGTGTACATGGATGTCGATTAAGCCCGGGATAATCCACGCCCCTTTGACATCTATAATCTGGGCATCCTCTGGGATAGGAACTTGGCCCAGAGTGAAAACTCCGCCTATCCTCTCACCGACAATCTGTACTGCCCCTGGGTCTATAACTCGATGGGGAGTGACAACTTTACCGTTAACCAAATAGACTCCATTCCCAGCCTGGTTTGCTACACACCCCAATTTGTACTTCCCCCATTTCTTGCGTGCGTTTTGATGCGGCATACCATCATCACTCTTGGACCGGATCGTAAATTCTACTGCAGCATGATGGCTATATACCACGCCGTGATGGCTTGTTGAATCAGCACGTCATCCGAATGGGCAGTCTTACGCCTTGATCAGGCCAATGCAGCCAATTTACTGGCCGAATCCCTATCCAAGAAGAGAGTGGCATTGGGATGTGTCCGCAGAATAGATGCTGGGCAAGCTGTAGAAATCGGCCCCTCTAGTGCCTGCTGCACTGCAGTGGCTTTGCGGGCATCTGGGACAATGGAGAAAATCTGCTTGCATTCCATAATTGCTGGGACCGTCAGTGTCAAAGCCCGCTTTGGAACATCATCAACGGTGGGGAACCACCCTTCACCGACCTGCTGCCGCCGACACATTTCATCTAGTTCCACGATTTTAACCTTTAACGGATCATCAAAGTCAGCCACCGGGGGATCATTAAACGCGATGTGGCCGTTTTCACCGATACCGATAAAGCCCAGATCTATGGGGTTTTCCTCGAGAATCTTGGCATACCGCTGGCACTCGGCTTCAGGGTCCGGCGCATCCCCTTCGATGAAATAGAAAGCCGCAGGCTTAAAGGGCTCAACTATCCTGGTTCTCAGCCATAGTCGGAAGCTCGCCGGATGAGTTTCTGAACTGCCTTCATATTCATCGAGATGAAAACCGATGATCCTGTTCCAGTCAATCTCCTGCTCTTTAAGCCCATCTACGAAGGTGAATTGGGAAGCCCCTGTGGAAAAGACCAGCCGCACCTGGTC
>JAAZHE010000205.1 GCA_012510855.1 Bacillota bacterium
AATCGCTACGGCAGCAGAGCAGTGTTCCTGTGCCGGTTTGTTCCCATCGTAAGGAGTTTAGTGTCTATTCCAGCGGGCATGGCCAAAATGAAGCTGGCGGTTTTTCTGCCGCTAACCATCTTGGGTACCCTGATCTGGAATACCATTCTTGTCCACCTAGGCAGATTGGCAGGAGAGGCCTGGGAGATAGTGGTCTCATATCTTGACCTATATTCATTGATCACGTTGGCTGTCTTTGGGCTCATAGCTCTGGTAATCGCAGCAGTCTTCATCAAGAAAAGATTCCTCCACCGGAAATAGCAATTAACTTCTCAAGAAAACTTGTCAATCAGTGCCGCAACCAATACTTAGGTCTTGTGTTGCGAGACCAAGCCTTGTTAATGGGTCAGAAGATATAACATTATTGTACGGGAGGTGAGCGAGCACAGGTTTCAGACTAATCTAATAGGCAGCAAACGTCAAACTAATGATAGAGAGGAGTTATGGAGTGTTCTATCAACGAAGTTTAGCAGCCAAGATAGCAGTATACATAGGTGTATTATTGATTCTGGCTTGTGGCGGTTTGGGTTTCTTGTCTCACAGATATAGTTCTTCAGCGGTAATAGAAGAGGTCGAGACAGCTTTGGAAATGCAGGCACTAAAAGCTGGTGAGTACATAGAAAGTCAGTTCCGGATTCATCTGTCAGTTCTAGAAGCAATCGCGGCTCGACCTGAAATCAAGAGTATGGACTGGGAACTGCAGAGACCAGTACTTGAAGCAGAGGCTCAACGTCTATCGGGATTTCTAGCTATAGGAATAATTGACCGGAACGGTGTTGCTAGATATAGTGACGGCAGTACCGGAAACCTGGCAGACCGTGATTATGTGATCCGGGCTCTTAACGGACAAGCCTCTGTTTCAGACGTAATAGTAAGCCGCATTACTAATGGAACTGTCCTTATGTACGCCGTCCCCATTGTAGACAACAACAAGGTTGTCGGGGCTGTACTGGCCCGGAGGAATGCCGCGGCCTTGAGTGACATCACCGACGGGTTAGGTTTTGGTGACAACGGTTGGGCCTACGTACTGGGTGCTGATGGTACTTTGTATGCTTACCCAGACCGGCAGTTGGTGTTGGATCAGGTCAATATATTTGGCGAGAATAGTATCTTTGCCAATGTTGGCCGAGCTATCAGGGCTTTTGGACTTGGTAAGAATGGTGTAGTTAGGTACAGTCTTGATGATGGTGTGGGTAGAATTGTTGGATTAGCTCCGGTCCCTTCCACGGGCTGGACCATCGGGGTTGGAGCCATGGAGGACGATGTACTGAGCAATGTCAATAGACTTACGTCGTTCTTCGCAGGCACTTCGCTGACCTTTATAGCAGTCGGTATTGTCCTTTCAATTCTTCTCGGTAAGCGAATCGCTGCCCCCCTTATACAAGTGAAGGAAGGAATAGAGGCCTTAGCCGCTGGAGATCTCACCAAGACTGTACAGGTGGATTTGCAGGATGAAGTCGGTATTGTGGCCGCTGCCCTAAATAAGACAACAGCCCAGTATACGGGAGGCAATGAAGCTAGTTGCGGTTACCACTGATGAGCTGGCAGATACTGCTGGGCAGATGGCTGCTGCTGCCGAGGAAGTTACCGCTTCAGTTGAGGAAGTGGCCAGTACAACTAACCATTTCTCCTCAACCTTGGAAGCCATGAATAGCAATGTCCAGTCAATGAATAAGGATGTTCAAGAGGTAGCTGAGAGAGCCTCATCGGGAGAGAACACAATTAGAGATATCGTGGAACAAATTGAGGAGATCGGCAGCATAGTAAATGCTATCACAGCTATTGCAGAGCAGACTAACCTCCTGGCACTGAACGCTGCCATTGAGGCTGCCCGGGCCGGAGAACACGGCAGGGGCTTTGCTGTTGTGGCT
>JAAZHE010000206.1 GCA_012510855.1 Bacillota bacterium
ATCATTACCGGTACAGTATTGATTGGTACCATACTCAGCAATTCGATTGTCGCCTATTCCTTCGCCCGATTACGATGGCCGGGAAGGGATCTGCTGTTTGCGGTGCTTCTCAGTACGATAATGCTGCCGCAGCAGGTTACAATGATTCCCCTGTTTATCTTGTTCTCTAAGCTCAATTGGGTGAATACGTTTTTGCCTTTGACGGTTCCGGCCTTTTTCGGTTCGCCCTTTTTCATTTTCCTCCTAAGGCAGTTCTTCATGTCCATTCCAATTGACTTGGATGAGGCGGCCCGGATAGATGGGTGCAATGGTTTCATGATTTATTGGAAGATTATCTTGCCCATTTCGAAGCCGGCCTTAGCAACTGTCGCTATATTTTCTTTCATGTGGACTTGGAATGACTTCATGCATCCCCTTATCTATCTGAACAAGATGGAGCGATACACTCTTTCTTTAGGAGTCGTGCTGTTTCAAACCCGCTATCAGGTATACTGGAATCTCCTAATGGCGATTAGTCTCTTGATTCTTTTGCCCTGCATCTTGATGTTCTTCTTTGCGCAGAAATATTTCATTCAGGGCATAGTTGCAACTGGACTCAAGGGGTAGAGGGGAAAACTCCAGCTTGGCATGTAAAGCGGCTTGCTATACCTGTTTGGATCATGGCGATGGTGGTATAGTATAATGATATAAAAGTGGAATCAGTGAACTGACAAGTCACTATAAGAACTGCCTAGGAGAAAACGGCTTTGTCCTCATGGGGGACTTGGGTCGTTTCCGCCCACGAGGAGTGTTCTTATGTTAGACAACAATAACGTAATCCCGTTATATCATCAGCTAAAACAGATCCTCCGGGAAAAGGTGGAATCGGGGGAATGGCGACCAAACGATATGATTCCATCCGAGGCGCAGCTGGCTCGCCAGTATGGTGTCAGTCGAGCGACGACCAGACGAGCTGTCGACGACCTGACGAGGGAAGGGCTGTTCTATCGGCAGCACGGGAAGGGCACATTTGTGAGCCCTCCCAACATAGTTCAAGGATTGAGCAGGTTTTACAGCTTCAGTCGAGATATGGAGAACAAAGGCCTTAGGCCTCGCAGCAAAGTACTGCATTTACATGAAGGCAAGGCGGACCCTAAAGTCAGAAAAGCCCTGAGGCTGGAGGAAGGAGCTACAGTCTACGAGCTGCGTCGGCTCAGGTTGGCAGGAGATGAGCCCATAATTCTGGAAACATCCTGGCTTCCTGCAGAGCTCTTTCCTGGTTTGATTGCCAAAGACCTGGAGAGCCAGCGCCTTTATGACTTGATGGAAAAGGTTTACGGTGTGAGACCTGTAAATGCGGAAGAGTACTTTGAGCCCATTTGCGTAGATGAATATGAATCCCAGATGCTTGGTGTGCCTATAGGTGCCCCGGCTTTACTGCTTCACAGGATGACCTTCGATGAGAAAGAGCGTCCCGTTGAGGTATGTAAGAGTATAGTCCGAGGCGACAAGTGTAGGTACTACGTAAGATTGCCGTAGAGGCCGCTGCCGGGGTATTAGTTGACACCAAGCCCGTGGCGCAGCCCGCGGGGGACAAATATGCGCTGGTGGCTTTCGGCCTTTGGACAGAATTATGGTCATCATAACAACATGATGTTATTAGAAGACGTAGTGGAGGGCCGCAATGTACTACTTGGGAGTTGATGGGGGCGGCACTAAGACTGCCTTCATGCTGATTACCGATAATGGAGAGATACTCGGGTATGAGGTGAAGGGTACCTGTCACTACCTGCAGGTGGGATTAGACGTATTGCGAGAGGTCTTGACCACCGGCATATCTGATCTCTTGCAAAAGACATCGGTTCCGTTATCCTCGGTTAAATTTGCCTTCCTCGGTATACCAGGATATGGAGAAATGCTCGAATATGTTCCCCTAGTTGAGAACATAGTAGCGGAGGTTCTCGGGACCGTTCAGTTCCGATGCGGCAATGATGTGGAGGCGGGGTGGGCTGGCTCTTTGGCCTGTAAACCGGGAATTAACTTGGTTGGTGGTACAGGTGCGATAGGCTTCGGCAAAGACCAGAATGGTAACACAGCCAGGGCAAGCGGTTGGGGAGAATTCTGTGGCGATGAAGGTTCTGCCTACTGGCTGGGTAGGCAGCTAATCTCTCTATTTGGTAAACAAGCCGATGGCAGAGAAGAAAGAACGCAATTGTACCAAATCGTCCGGGAGAGGTTCAATCTCAAACGGGACCTTGACCTAATTAGAATTATCATGAAGGATTTAGGGGCGCGAAGGGAGGAAATCGCCCGCCTCGCCCTGCTTCTATATGAAGCTGCTGAACAAGGAGACCCCAAAGCAAAGGAGCTTTACCGGAAGGCAGCTGAGGAGTATGCGCTGATTGTAAAAGCTATCATAAAGAAACTCAATTTTGATCCAAGAGAAGATGTACTTGTCTCTTACTCAGGGGGAGTATTTAAAGCCGGAGAGTACATATTAAGTCCATTGCGAGAGCTAATAGGTAAGAGCGATTGCAAACTGGTGGAGCCTAGGCTCACACCGATCACTGGTGCAGCTTTGTATGCCCTGCACCTAAGCCGTAAGCCTTACGATAGCCGGGTTGTAGAGAGGTTGGCCAGTGAAGAACCGCGGTTTCTAGGAGATTAGACAGGGTGGGGGTAGTACAATTGTCGAATGTATTGACTGAACTGATTAATCTGGACGAAGCGGTTAAGAGGGAACGAGGGATTGTGTATACTCCCAGTGAGATAGACCGGCAGCCCCAAGTGTGGAGAAAGACTGCTGCGACCATGAGGGGCCTCATGGGACAGCTGGCGCGGCTGGTTAAGGAAGATGAACTAATTATTCTGACTGGAGCAGGAAGTTCATATTTCGCCGCTCAGTGCGTCGAGGCGGCTCTAGCCACGAAACACCGGGGATTAGTCAGGAGCATCTCATCTACGGAGATAGTGATGAATCCCCAGGGGACGCTGCCGCGGTCTCCCTTCACTCTGGTATCCTTCGCCAGATCCGGTAACAGCCCCGAGGGCAATGCGGTTTTTGAGCTAGCTAACACCTTGCGGTCGGGGCTAGTTAAACACGTGGTGATTACCTGCAATGATCAAGGAGAGTTGGCTCAGCTGGCTCGGGCTTCTACTTCGCCAACTGTGCTCTGTGTGCTGCCGCCTGAAACCAATGATGGGGGCTTGGCCATGACCAGTTCCTTTAGCAGCATGGTGATAGCAGGCTTTGCCTTGGCCTATCGCGGTGAGTTCCCGAGCTATGAAGCAACTGTCGATGCCTTAGCCGCTGCCGCGGCAAGATTACTGGAGGAGCATTCAGAGGTACTGAAAAGCCTAGCCGATTTGCCCCTTGAACGGGTTTTCTTCGTCGGAGCCAATCCCTTTTACGGAGCTGCTTTGGAGTCACATCTAAAAGTGCAGGAGATGACCGATGGTCAGGTTGTAGGTAAGGCCGAGGACACTCTGGGTCTCCGTCACGGCCCGATGTCCGCCATCAATGAGCATACATTGGTCGTGGTGTTTACATCAAAGGATTCCTATCGCCGACGTTACGAGGAGGATCTCCTCAAGGAAATGGCTGGGAAGGGCTTGGGATGCAGGCGGATTGTCGTTGGCCTAGAGCCAGACGGGGACTGGGCGGAATACTGTCATCACATGCTAGACTTGGACGCCTCCCTCGCTCGATTGGACAACAGTCTCTTGTCTCCTGTAATGGTCTTGCCCGCTCAGATTTTCGGTCTGTTTAAGAGCCTACAGCTCGGGCTGATGCCGGATACTCCCAGCCGCAAACGGGTCATCAGCCGGGTAGTAGAAGGGGTAAAGATTTATCCCTATGAGGACTGAGAGAGGGCCCGCTGGGCGGAGTGGGTGATCCAGCCCAGTAAATAGAATGTCGTATATCTTCAGGAGAGCCGCGGTGCGAAGCCGCGGCCTATGTTTTTAAAGCGACCCATCAGTGGAGCCCTTGCAGCTAGAACCATTCTGTGATGGCGCTCTTCATGCAGTTGTTCCATAGAACAAAAAAAAGAAAAAAACTGTGCTAAGTGGCATTTTGCAGCGACACACAATCCACAAGTGTGGTAAAATAATTAGCATGCTACCGGTTGGCAAGCTAAGTATTTGCGCTAGCTGTTTCTCGCAGCGAGCCTCTGGTTAGTGCACTAGTGTTCCTATGAGGAGGTGGGCTTAACATGTGTAAGATTCGATGGGACAAGGCGCCTGAGCCTATTTTTCACGATATCCCCGGCATTGATGAGCAGACAGCGGTGTTATTTCACAACTTCTTTCGAGCAATCCGGCTGTACCATCAGTTGATGTTCAAATTGATGTCGGAGAAGGATTTCTATCCAGGCCAGACAGCGTGTCTATTGGTAATTGCTAATTACCCAGGTATTACTCAACGGGAGCTCGCAGATAAGCTTTGCAAGGCCGCTCCTACCGTGGCTGTGATGCTGCGGAAAATGGAAGAGGCGGATCTCATCGTTCGGAAATACGATGAACAAGACCGGCGTTTGATACGGATCTTTCTCACCGACAAAGGCAAAGAGCTTTACGATGAGCTGAATGCTGTCCTCGCCCACTTGATTAGAAGTACCTTCGGCAAAATGTCACCCCAGGACCAGGCGAGGCTGAGCAACCTCCTGGAACTATTCTGCCGGTTTGCCACAGAAGAACTTTAGAGCAGTGAATGGAGGCCCTTTATATGACCAAAATGCTTACCTATCTTAAACCTTATTGGCGTCAGGTTCTTCTGGGCGTCATCCTCGTGCTGGTGGAAGCAATGTCGAACCTATACCTACCCAATCTGAATGCTGCTATTGTCAATAACGGTATTGCCCGAGGGGACATGCATTATATCCTCCGAACCGGGGGATTCATGCTGCTGGTGACCTTCCTGTTGGGGGTGTGTGCAGCACTGGCCGTTTACAATAGTTCAAAGGTGGCCATGGCCGTAGGTCGGGACCTACGTGGGGATGTTTTTCGGAAAGTACAGAGTTTCTCTCAGGCTCAACTCAATCAGTTTGGTATCTCCTCCCTGATCACCCGTACCACCAATGATGTCCAGCAGGTACAGATGGCGGTGCTTATGGGGATGAATGTCATGCTCTTTGCCCCGTTTATGGCCATAGGCAGTATCATCATGGCCTTGCAGCAGGATGTGACCCTCTCCTGGTCCATTGTCTTCTTGGTGCCGGTGATGGGGGCGCTTTTAGCTCTTAATCTGCGGAGGGTAGTACCCCTCTTTAAGCTGATGCAGGTGAAGATCGACCGGCTCAATCAGGTTGTACGGGAAAAACTGAACGGAGTGCGGGTTATCCGGGCCTTTGTCAAATCGCAACATGAGGAAAAGCGCTTCGGGAAGGCCAATGCCGACCTCACCAACACAGCCTTGGAGATCCAGAGACATTTTGCCCTATTTATGCCTCTGCAGATACTAGTGATCAATATGGCCAATGTGGTTGTTACTTGGGTGGGAAGTCACCGAGTGGACACGGGGGCTATGCCCATCGGAAATCTAACTGCCTTCTTGACGTATATCATGCATATCCTCTTTTCAGTGATGATCTCCGTGATGATGCTCAGCATGATCCCCCGGGCCAGTGCTTCAGCTGCCCGGATTATGGAGGTCTTGGATGTAGAGCCGGAGATCAGTGATCCATTGGTGTCAAGTAAAGCTTCTGATGCTGGGTCTGGAGTTGAATTCCACAAAGTGGAATTTGCCTATCCCGGAGCTCAGGCACCGGTTTTGAAAGACATCACTTTTGCTGCTCGCCCAGGGCAGGTGACGGCGATCATCGGCAGTACAGGTTCAGGGAAGTCCACTTTGGTAAACCTCCTCCCCCGTCTGTATGAGGTCACCGGCGGGCGGATCTTGGTCAACGGAAGAGACATCCGGGACATGCCTGTAAAGGAGCTGAGAGACCTAATCGGTTATGTTCCCCAGAAGGCTTTCCTCTTCAGCGGTACCATCGCCAGCAATTTGCGCTACGGTCGTGAGAACGCAACCGATGAGGAGCTCTGGCGGGCATTGTCTATTGCCCAAGCCGCCGATTTCGTAAGGGCCATGTCCGGCGAGCTAAACGCTCCGGTTGCCCAAGGCGGCACAAACCTATCCGGGGGGCAGAGACAGCGGCTTGCCATTGCCCGAGCTTTGGTTAAGCGGCCGCTGGTTTACATCTTCGATGATAGCTTCTCCGCCCTTGACTTCCGCACCGATGCGGCCTTGCGGCAGGCACTCATGGAAGAAGTCAAAGAGGCAGTAGTGCTGATCGTTGCCCAGCGGGTTAGTACCATCATGAATGCGGATCAAATCCTTGTACTGGATCAAGGGCGAATTGTCGGGATCGGGACCCACGCCCAACTGATAGAACAATGTGAAGTCTACCGAGAAATAGTCCGGTCACAGCTGGGGGAGGATGAAGTCGCATGACAGATAAGGCATCTCCAAGCAGAGAATCGTTTCGAACTTCGAGAAGGCCCATGGGCCCTGGGGGACCGCCGGGAGGTCCTGGAAGAGCCGCTGCGGCTGTTGAGCGCGCCAAGGACTTCCGCGGCTCTTTAAAGAGGCTAGCGGGCTATTTGCGGCCTCATCGACTGCTCTTAGCTATTATTGCATGTCTTATTCTGATCAGCATCATCCTCAATGTCGCCGGGCCTAAACTCCTCGGGGAAGCCACCAACCTGC
>JAAZHE010000207.1 GCA_012510855.1 Bacillota bacterium
ACCAATTCTCTGTAACAAGACTACTATGGGGCTTCATCGGTATCCACAGTCAAGGCCTCCGCTGAGGCTGAACCGGGATGAGAAGCGCTGGCAGCTTCCTCCTTGGAATCATCTTCCTTGGGCAGCATACGTACCTGTTCTAAAATCTGCAGAAGCTGCATCTCCAACTGCCGTCTGACCCTAGAGCGAAAAACAAGGGCTTCCCTGGCCTGCTGAATCTCATCGGCCACCTCCCGCCGGGCATTCTCCAGGATGCGGGCCGCTTCCCGCTTGGCATCCTCGATGATCCGGGCAGCAGTCTCCTCTGCTGCTTCCTTGAGCTCCCGGGATGACTGTCTAACGAACTCCAGGGTCTCCTGCAGCGTTCCTTCGAGGCCGTTATACCGGCTGGCTTGTTGTTTGAGCTCTTCTATCTGCTCTTCAAGCTGCTGCTTTTGTTTGTAAAGCTCTTCGTACTCGCTTACTATCTTGGTGACAAACTCATCTACTTGTTCTCTATCATATCCTCGGAAAACTTGCTTAAACTCCAGATTATGAAGATCGATCGGCCGTAACACTGACCCACCCCCTCAGATATATCGCCTCAAAAGCAGATTCATGCGGCCTTTGCGGGTCACACCCAGTTTTTCTGCCACCTCCAACCGTCCCTTCCCCCGGACAGATATCACATCCCCAACCTCAATGCTTCGGGCTGGATTCTCAACGGCTTTCCAATTCACCTTCACCTTACCGGCCTTGATGTCCCTCACCATTTGGCTACGGGATGTACCGAATCCAGCGCTGGCCACCGCATCTAGCCGCAGGGAAGCAACGGTTGCCCTAATCTCTCTAACCTGCTGGGCTACCGGTTGCAGCTGTTCCAGGTCGATTTCCGTCACATAGACTGGCACCTTCTGTACTGCCTGCAGGTTGTGAACAACTGCCGGCACCATCTCAGGTGTCATAACCACTTGGGCGCCATGTTCCGTCAAGATGATGTCGCCGATTTTCTCCCGCCTGATCCCGCACCCCAACACCGCTCCCAACACATCCCGATGGCCTACTTGGGAAAAGTCCCCTGCCCCGTCTAGGTTAACGGCAGCCAGGGGTATTTCCACCCGTTCTCTGGGATAGTAGTCTGGGAAAACCGCCAGCCTCTGCCGTTCGGCTCCCCGAAAGCCTCCGTAAGACTGGTAAGCCAGGGATCCAACTCCCCTTACGATACTGACAGCAATTTCTTGCCCTCGGGGATCGAGAAAATCGCTGTAGGCCGGCTCATTTTGAGTGTAGGCCTGGGCAGCGATGTCCAAGATGCGGCTGCCTAGTTGTCTTTCTTCACCTTCTAAATGGCTCAAGAAATGGTCTTTATCAAAAACTACCACGGATCCACTCACACCCTAGATACTGATCAAAAGCTGTATTAAAACCCTCCGCACGAAGTCCAGTACTAAGAAAGCCAGGATGGGAGAAAAATCGATCCCCCCTACTGTAGGCAAAAGCCGCCGAAAAGGTGCCAAAACCGGCTCTGTAGCGTTGTATATAAATCTCACCATGGGGTTATAGTAATCTACATTTGGCAGCCAAGACATAATGATCCTGGCAAAGATTATCCATCGATAGACAGTAAATGCAATGTCAACCAGCCAGATAAGCCAATACAAAGGTCTCCTCCATCCTATTGTTCCCTTTGAATCTCCTTTGAACGGGCGGCGGCTGCCAGGACAGCTTCAATCAAGGCTCCCCTGATGCCGCTGCTTTCTAGTTTTCGTAACCCGGCCGCAGTAGTACCTGCCGGAGAAGTAACCATATTCTTGAGCACCGCCGGATGCTGACCTGACTGAGCTGCCATCTCCACTGCCCCCAAAACGGTCTGAATTGCCAGACCCCGGGCATCTCCATGGCTGAGGCCGGCGGCTACACCTCCATCAATCAATGCCTCCAAGAACAGGTATACATAAGCAGGGCCGCTGCCCGAAAGGCCGGTAACGGCATCCATTTGCGCCTCAGGCAGTACCCAGACCTTTCCCGTCTGCTGGAAAATCTCTACCGCCGTATCAAGCTGCCCTTGGCTCACATGGGCATTCGGACTAAGTACAACTGCCCCTTGTCCGACGAGGCACGGGGTATTGGGCATTGCCCGCACCACAGGCTGGGATTCCCGGGTGCCTTGGGCCAAGGCTTTTAAAGAGACGCCAGCGGCCACCGAGATCAAGAGATGTTCTGGGGTTAGCTCCGCTTTTAGCTCCGACAATACCTCCAATACCTGGTGCGGCTTAACAGCAATGATTACAGTATCGCACATCGCTGCCAGCTCTGGAATGCCTGCCCGCCTGGCACCCAACTCTTGCGCCAACCGCTCTACATGCTCTTCTCGCTTATCTGCCAGGATAATAGCCTCGGGGGAAATCTTCTCCCAAGCGGTCAGCCGACGGGCTAATGCACCCCCCATGGCTCCTACGCCTATAATCCCTAAACCTCTCACCTAATAAGCCCCCTCCAGGCATTGCCGCTACACATGTGTAACACTGCCTGTTACCCACGACATCTTCTTTTCCCGCACGTCTATCGACGGATCCACCTCTACCATTATGTGGGCCGGGGTAAACAGGAACACTCCGTCGGCAATCCGCCGCACCGTTCCATCGAGGGCGAAGGTAGCTCCGCTCATGAAATCGACAATTCGCTTGGCCAGGTCCCGATCGATTTCGTCCAGACACGCGATAACAGCCCGTCCACCTTTTAGGTAGTTGGCTAGTTCTTCTACAGCTTCATAGCTGGTAGGAGCCGTGACCATCACCCGGGTTTGGGTTTGCCTGCCGATGCTGACCAGCTGTCCCCGCCTCTTGCCCGCCGGAGCCTCCTGCACCTGGGGTGTTTCCTGCTTCTCCTGGGTTTCGACCTCCAACTCCGTCTCCTCCTCAAAACCCATAAAGGACAACATCTTGTCCATAAATTTGGCTGCCATGTTTTCCCCCCTCTCGGCCAAGAATCAGAAGCTTCTACCTATGCCCAAAGATCCCACTACCGATCCGCAGAAGATTGGCACCTTCCTCTACCGCGATGTCAAAATCGTTGGTCATTCCCATTGACAGGTATTTCATCTCAAAACCTGGAAATCCCTTCTGCTCCAGCTTTTCGCCCAAAAGCCGGAGTCTCCGGAAAACCGGACGAGTCCTTTCCGGATCCTCCTCAAAGGGTGCCATGGTCATCAGACCTTGGATAACTACCCGTTGGCAGGATACAGCTTCTTCCAGTACTTTGGGCACCTCACTGGGAACAAACCCAAACTTGGTATTCTCCTCGCTCACATTCACCTGCAGCAGCACCCGCACCTGGTCCAAATCCATGGCCTCGGCGCGGCGGTTAATTTCCTGCAGCAAGCGGAGGCTATCGACAGAATGAATCAAATCTGCTATCTCAAGACACTGCTTCACCTTATTTGTCTGCAGATGTCCTATAAAATGCCATTGGATTTGATCCCGCCAATCGGCAGCGGCATACTTGGCTCGGGCTTCCTGCACCCGATTCTCGCCGATGGCGGCGATGCCGCCCTTGATCAGGGGAGAGATGACCTCCACAGGTACACCCTTAGTCACTGCCACAACCTCAATCGCATCCGGCGAACGACCGCTTCGCTGGGCGGCCTCGGCTATTCTGTCTTGGACAGCTCGCCAGTTGGCCAGAACATCGACCATTGCTTCGACAACTCCTTTATAACCTGCTCACAGGATGGATTCTAGCTCAAATTCCAGGTTCCTGCCCTAATGCCCATTTCTCTTGGAAAACTCTCCCGCCATCAATAGGCCGGGTCTCGTCACGATTTTTTCCCCCACATTGAGACCTTCCACAACGGCATCACCGCCGGCCTTATCCAAGACCACAACCGGCCGAAACTCATAGCTCCCCCGGCCAACTACAAATACTCCATCCCGTCCTCCTCGCTTGACTATGGCCGCCGCCGGCACCCGAATACCCCTGGGCCCTTCCATCCTCACCGTGACAGATAAGGTCTCCCGCTGCAGCCATGCCCAAGGAAACTCAGTCAACCGCAGTCTGGGTCCGCCGTTCCCCTCTGCCATGACTTCCGCAGGATACCACGGCCTGTTAGCTGAGGCACCACCTGAGGCTATCTCCCTTACCTGTACCTTAGCCGACCTTTCCAAAGCAGCTTTCCGAAGACTCAACGGCTCGAGTTCCAGACCAAGGTAAAGAGAGTTGGGACGGACTATCCGGACAAAGGCCTTTCCCGGCAGCACCACTTCTCCATCGCGAACCGTCTGGCGGCGGGGTTCCCCCCTCGTTTCCAATAGCGCTATACCGCCGGAGGGAGAGTAGACCACCTCTGTCTCGCCAGTTGATAAGGTTATTTCCGCCAGAATGGACCCAGGTGCCACCCATTGACCGTTTTGGACTAAAATGGTGATCTTACCCTCCTGCGGTGCCATGACCAGCCTTTCTTCAGGAATGACCACCACTTCGCCCTGCCATTCCCCCTTGAGCCGCACTGGCTGTTCAACTTCCATGGTGAAGAGACGGCAGGCTGCACTGGGGATCACCCACCGCCATAGGACCCATGTTAAGAAAAAACCCACCAACAATAGGCAAATTCTCCCCGGCATTCTATTTGCCATGGTTCTTGCCCCCAACTCTCGGCTTTTTTTCGTAGAATTTGCCCAAGGTGCCACCAAAACCCTCTATATACCAAGAGGACAGTGTCAAAGTCTATCTCAACACTGCCCCACCCAGAAATCAGCTGCTTGTCCGCCTGTCTATTCCGGCTTCACATCCGACAAGCAAACCACTGCAGTCTCTAGTCTTCGCTTCCTGATCTTTGTCACCTTAATGATCAATCCATAGGCCTCAAGTTCCGGTGTGCTGCCGTCATCGGGCACAGTCCCCAGGAGGCCAAACACAAAACCGCCAAAGGTATCGTAGTCCTCGTCAGGAAGCTTTACCCCGAGCTGCGCTGCTACCTCATCCAGTGGTGCTATGCCTCGGATCCGCCAGGTCTGTGAATCGATCCGCTCGATGGGCGGCAGCTCCCTAGGAGCTGAATGATCATCGTCCAGATCCCCCACCAAGAGTTCAAGCAAATCGTTCATGGTTATAACGCCGCTCATTCCCCCATAGTCGTCTACCACTACGGCAAAATGATTCTTGGTTTTCTGCATGTTGCGGAATAAGACATCGGCCCGTACCGATTCGGGAATGAAGAACGGCGGATGCACTGCTTTTTTCATCACATTCTCACGGCTGCGGTCCCTGAGCCTCAGATAGTCCTTTGCCTTCAAGACACCGACAACATGATCGGGACTTTCACCGCAGACGGGGTACGCAGAATACCTGGTTTCAGTGATGGTCTGTTCCCACTGTTCATCGGTTTCATCGAGCCACAGAATCGAGACCTCAACCCGATGGGTCATGATCTCTTCCGCGGAAATATCGTCAAACTCAAAGATGTTGCGAATCATACTCCGTTCAGTTGGCGGTAGGCTTCCCTTTTCCTTGGCAGCATCTAGTATCATGCGAATCTCTTCCTCGGCACTTTCATCCCGCTGGCTGTTGGGATCAATACCCATGAGCCGTAGAAGGCCATTGGTGGATACAGTAAATAGCCACACAGCCGGTGTGAATACCCTGGCCACCAGGTAGATGAGCCGTGACATCCGCAAGGCGATCTGTTCAGCCTTCTCCATAGCCAAGCGTTTGGGAATCAACTCGCCCAAAAGTACAGTGAAATAGGTTAGGAGAAGGGTTATGCCGCCAACCGACAAGACCTTGACAAGAAGAGGAGGTGCATTGAGGCCGATGCCCACCAGCCAATTCACTAGCCGATCGGAGAAGTTGGCAGTAGCTACGGCACTGCTCAACAGGTTGATTAAAGTGATGCCAACCTGGATGGTAGCCAAAAAACTTGCCGGCTGCTCGGTCAGTCTACTGAGAATTAGAGCCCGCTTGTCTCCCGATGCCGACAGCTGGACAAGTCTGTTCTTGTTCAAAGTGAGAACAGCAATCTCGGCACTGGCAAACAAGGCATTTAGAACAATAAATGTAAACTGCAGCAGGAACAACCATAACAAGGGACTGTCGGTCAAAATAACAACCTCCTGAATTACAGTTGATATCTTTGACTCCGGCAAAAGCCGTGACAATCCACTGCCATCACCTCAATAAAAAAACACACATTAAGGAGGACAATATACAATTGTCCCCGATAATGTGTGTATAATACCTAAAACCTATGGGCCGGTTTCTTAATGGCCTCAGTCTGAAATGCCGCTGCTCAGACGCCTCTGGATCAGAACTGTCACTCATTCTAGCATTCCAACCTTTCAAGGCCATGATATACCAAATTAAGCCTAATTGTCAATAACTGGGCAGTTCTGAGTCGGTCCTTCACTCATCTCGCTTTAGCTTAATACTCCGGCTATGCCCCAAGATACGCTTCCCTCACTTGCTTGTTGGCTGCAACCTCCCGGGCTGGACCTGAGAACACGATTCTGCCGGTTTCCAACACATAGGCAGTATCGGCTACAGACAGGGCCATATGGGCATTCTGCTCCACCAAGAGAATAGTCATGCCGGCAGCGTTGATCTGCTTAATGATCTCAAAAATCTCCCGCACCAAGAGGGGAGCGAGACCCATGGATGGTTCATCCAGGAGCAGTAAGCGGGGATGCGACATAAGTCCGCGGCCGATGGCCAGCATCTGTTGCTCTCCCCCGCTGAGGGTGCCGGCCAGCTGCTGCCGCCGCTCCGCTAGGCGAGGAAACAGCTCATAAACCCATTCCAAATCCCGCCTGATGCCCTCTTGATCCCGGCGGTGATAAGCACCTAAAGCTAGATTCTCAGCTACTGTCATGTTGGAGAAAACCCGGCGCCCTTCCGGTACGTGGCAAAGACCATCCCGGGCTATAATATGGGCTGGTGTAGAGGAGATCTCCTGATCTTGGTAGCAGATGGTGCCGCTTCGAGCCCGCACCAATCCTGAGATCGTCTTGAGGGTGGTGGTCTTTCCTGCGCCATTGGCTCCAATGAGGGTCGCAATCTCCCGCTGCCGTACCTGGAAGGAGATCCCCTTCAGAGCGTGAATGCCGCCGTAGTATACGTTCAAGTTTTCGACTGTCAGCATTCTACAGTGCCTCCTCCCCCAGATACGCCTCAATCACCTGAGGATCGTTTTGAATCTCTTCCGGCGTACCTTCGGCAATAGTAATGCCATAATCTAGAACCACAATCCGCTCACAGAGCCTCATGACCAACCGCATATCGTGCTCAATGAGGAAAACGGTGAGATCAAACCGCTCCTTCACCCACCGGATCAGATTAGTCAACTCTTCTGTCTCCTGGGGGTTCATGCCAGCCGCCGTCTCAGCCAGCAGGAGAATGTGCGTATTGGTGGCTAAGGCTCTGGCGATTTCAAGCTGTCTCTGTTCTCCATAGGGCAGACTGCTGGCAATCTCATTCCTGTGTTCGTACAGGCCGAAGATTTCCAACAGCTCCTCGGTTTTCTCAAGAATCTCCCTTTCCTCTTTGGCAAACTGCGGCGACCGAAAGACAGCGGCGGCCAAATTGTACTTGCTCTGATTGTGAAATGCGATGCGAATATTGTCGTATACGGTGAGCTGCCTAAACAGCCGGATGTTCTGAAAGGTGCGGGCCATGCCCAGCTTAGTTATCTCATAGGGATGGAGACCATCGATTCTCTGACCGGACAAGAGAATCTCGCCGCTGGTAGGAGCGTACATACCGGTGAGGCAGTTAAAGACCGTGGTCTTGCCGGCTCCGTTGGGGCCAATCAACCCTACGATATCTCCCTCACTGAGAACCAGGTTAAAACGATTTACCGCGGTCAGGCCCCCAAACTGCATTGTTAGGTTTCGAACCTCTAAGAGACTCACCTGCCGTCACCCCCATGGCTCTTCAAGACTCCGGCCGCGGGCTGCTGTGCCTTTACCCAGCGAACCCGTTCTATTCCAAGGAAGTCCCTGAGTTCCCTGGTGCCAAACAGCCCCTGGGGCCGCACCAACATGAGGCCGATTAACAAGATGGCATAGACGATCATTCTGTACTCTGCCATCCCCCTAAGGGCCTCTGGCAAGATTGTCAGCACAATAGCGGCGATGATGGAACCAGTGATACTTCCCAGCCCACCCAGTACCACCATAACCAGAATCTCGATGGATCTCTGGAAGGTAAAGGACCGGGGATCGATAAACATCTGATGATGGGCAAAAAGCCCGCCAGCAACACCCGCAAAGGCTGCACCGATGGTAAAGGCTAGCACCTTGTATACGGTAGTATCAATGCCCATAGCCTCCGCGGCGATTTCATCCTCCCGCACGGCGATAAAGGCTCGGCCGTGGGAAGAGCGGATGATGTTCCCGATCACAACGATTGTGAGGACCGCCACTAACTCTGCCGAGAAAAAGGTCGTCTTAGGGAAAATCCCACCTAGCCCCCGGGGGCCGCCGGTGATATCCAGATTCAACAGGACAACCCGCACGATCTCCCCAAAGCCCAGGGTGGCGATGGCCAGATAGTCCCCCCGAAGCCGCAAGGTCGGCAATCCGATGACAAACCCTAACACCGCCGCCACCAGGGCTGCAATCATCAGCACCACTGGAAAAGGCCAGTTGAGGTGGATGGTTAAGAGACTGCTAACATAAGCCCCTACCGCCATAAAACCGGCATGACCCAGGGAAAACTGACCGGTAAAACCATTAATCAAATTGAGGCTCACGGCCAAAATCACGTTGATCCAGGCAACCACCAGGACACCGGAAAAGTAGAAGTCGATGGTGCCCCGATAAACCCCTATATTGACGGCTAGAAGTAGTAGTCCCACCAAGCCTGTCGCCAGCCAGGTAAGTTTTTGCCTCAATGAAGTCCCAAAGGAGGGCAATGTCCTTTCCTTCTTCATCGTCATTACACCTTCTCTCGCACTTGTCGACCCAAGAGACCGGCGGGCCTCACCAATAAGATCACGATCAGAATGGCAAAGGCTACAGCATCCTTCCAAGTAGACGCAGTTAAGGCCACCACCGCTACCTCAGCAACTCCCATTACCAGACCGCCTAGCATCGCTCCGGGAATCACCCCGATGCCTCCCAGCACCGCTGCCACAAAGGCCTTGAGTCCCGGCATCGTGCCCATGGTGGGATCGATGCGGTTATAGTAAATCCCCACCAGTACACCGGCGGCAGCTGCCAGCGCCGATCCCAGGGCAAAGGTAAAAGAAATCACCCGGTCCACGTCAATACCCATCAGGCGCGCGGTATCGGCATCCAGGGATACAGCCCGCATAGCTCTACCAATCTGGGTGTAATTGACAATATAGTGGAGAACCACCATCAAGACCAAGGCGACGCCCAAGATCGCAATCTGCCTGTTATCTACATAGACGCCGGCGAGTTCATAAGTCCTAAGAGGAAAAACATCGGGGTACGACCGGGGATCCGGCGTCCATGCCAAGAGTGCTGTATTTTGGATCAAGAATGAAACGCCGATGGCAGTAATGAGGGCGGCAATCCTGGTAGAATTCCTCAGAGGTCTATAAGCCAGTCGCTCGATGACCATACCCAACACTGCCGATATTGCCATGGCAACCAGCAGGGCCGGCAGAAACGATAGCTTAAAGGTTCGAATGGCAAAATAACCGACGAAAGCGCCGATCATGTATATATCTCCATGGGCAAAGTTGATCAGCCTGATGATGCCGTAGACCATGGTGTAACCCAATGCAATCAGCCCATAAATACTGCCCAAAGAAATGCCGTTCACCAGCTGCTGGACAACTTCCTGCATTACCTCCACACCTACTCACCTTCCCCACAAACAAATGCGCCCAAAAACACGATGACGCAACAGGCCCACTGCCCGCTGCCCCGTAAAAAAACCGCTGCAATCCGGCATCCCACGTCAATGGTCATGGGCGACTAAGCCAGCCGCCCATGACTAACTCTGACTCCTAAGCAACTACCTAATTTATGTCACTACGGTATTACGGTTCGACTCGCTCCACAAACTCATATCCGCCTTCAACAACCTTGAGGATCACTGCACTCTTGACCGGATTGCGGTTCTCATCCAGGGTGAGTACACCGGTGACCACATGCAGGTCCTTGGTCTGGGCCATTGCATCCCGGATGGCGGTCCGAGCTGCGGCGATATTCCGAGAGGCAGCAGCATCCCCTGCCCGCTCGATGGCATTAAATAGTATCATAGCTGCATCATAACCCAAAGCGGCGAAACCATCGGGATCCTTGCCGTACTTTGCCCGGTAGTTTTCCACGAACCGCTGAGAAACCTCGTCTCCTGCATCAGGATGATAGTGGTTGGTAAAGTAGCTACCGTAGACTGCATCTCCGCCGATTTCAAACAGCTTGGGAGAATCAAATCCATCGGGACCGAGGATGGGCTGATCCATTCCCAGCTGCCGCATCTGCTTAGCAATCAAGCCTGCTTCTGTGTAATAGCCCGGCACATAAATTGCCTCCGGCCTCTGGGCCCTGATCTTGGTCAGCTGAGCCCTGAAGTCCTGGTCACCCTCGCTGTAGGACTCCTTAGCCACGACCTTGCCGCCTAGGCTTTCAAAGGTCTCAACGAAGACTTCCTCCAGGCCTCCGCTGTAGTCATTGGTCCGGGCAGTGAGGACTGCAACTTCCCTAACGCCTAAGGAGTTATAGGCAAAATTAGCCATGATCCTGCCCTGTACCGGGTCGATGAGACATGCTCGGAAAACGTAATCGCCGGCCTGGGTAACCTTTTCTGCTGTGGAAGTGGCGGTGATCATAGGCACCTTCATCATCTGGGCAATCTGGCCGCCAACGATGCTGTTGGCTGTTACTACTGCCCCGATGATGGCATGGACCTGATCCCTGGAGATTAGCTTCCGGAAAGCATTGTTGGTTTCAGTGGCATCAGCCTTGTTATCTTCGATGATCAGCTGGACTTCCCGACCGAGGATGCCGCCCTTGGCATTGACTTCCTCAGCAGCCATAACCACAGCGTCAATCACCGATAGACCATAGGTAGCTACTGGACCGGTTGTAGGACCTACTACCCCAATCTTGAAGGGTTCAGCCGCCCCCACCCCCAGTGCCGCGGTCATCACCATTACCGCAGCTAGTACGATTGACAGTACTCTTGATTTCGACACTTCAACCCCTCCGTTCTTCCCCCAGGGGCGTGCCAGATTGTGCAGTTCATCCCTGGGCCGCAGATATTTACTGCCGATTATAGCTCAGCAACCGTCGGGTGTCAAGCACAAAATGGCGATTTCCTCACTTCTAATGTAAAAAATGTGTCAAAATCAACACGAGGATGCCGACTGCCCACGTATAGTACGAAAAAACCCGGAGGGAATAGCGTTTGACCATATTGATCAGTCCTCGGATCGCAGCAAACCCAGACAGGGCCGCGGCCAGGGTTCCAATCAAGATCGGTCCCCATGTCCCTCGGTTCCAGGCATTAAGCAAATCCCCAACCTGCAGCAAAACGGCTCCGGCAATCACCGGCACCGACAGCAGAAAGGAGAACTTGGCCGCATCCTCTCGGGTAAGCTTCCGGGATAGACCAGCACTGATGGTAGTTCCAGACCGGGAAATGCCGGGCACTAGAGCCAAGATCTGCCAGACACCGATATACAGTGCATCCTTTGGTCTCATCTTGTCCATGGTCTTGGCACCTTCCATCCGGCCTTCCGCCCACCAAAGGAGCCCTCCCGTTATCAAGAGGGCAATTCCTACGACGCTGACGGAAGAGAAAAGCTCTTCGATGAAATCCTGGGCCAAGAACCCCACAATGCCAGCGGGTAGGGTTCCGACAATCAGCAAAAAGATCAACCGTCTGCCCGCCTTGACCGGTTCCCCATGGGGCCCTGACCCCACCGGCTGCAGCCCTGCAAAAAGCAGCGCAACTTCATTCCACAACGCCGTAATTACAGCAATTAGGGTGCCTAGATGAACCATGACATCAAATGTGAGATTGGGCTCCTTTAGGCCAAATAATTGGCCGAAAAGGACAAGATGTCCCGAAGAGCTCACTGGGAGAAACTCGGTTAATCCCTGTATAACTCCTAATATAATGGCTTCCCAGATACTCATCTTTGACAGCGGCCTAGATAACCGCCCTCACCCCTCTTTCTGTGTTCTTGCTTCCCAGCTCAACTTGGGATCAACCGCCTGACCATCCGGGCTAAGTACTTTATGCACGGCAGGGCAATCAAGGCGGTAGTCATATTGAACAATGCATGTCCGTTAGCTATTTGGCGGACCACATCTTGAGAGCCAGCCTCGAGCAGCCGCAGGAACAAGTCCATTACAGGCAGTACCGCCATTACCCCCAAGCAGTTGAAGAGCAGGTCGCCAACGGCAGTCTGCCTAGCCTCTGGGATAGTGCCAATGCTGGCGATTAATGAAGTCAATACTGTGCCGATGTTACTCCCCAGGACTACGGCGATCCCACCGGAAAGCCCCAGGAACCCTTCCCCCGCCAGGGCCATGACTAAACCGATGGTGGCACTGCTGCTTTGCAAGATAACTGTAAGTATTATCCCTGCCAGTATACCAGAATAAATGCTATTTTCCCACTCCAAGATGAGATTAGCCAAATACGCCAAATGGGTTAGAGGCCTTACAGCTGCAGATACAAGTTCTATCCCCCAAAGCAGCCCCCCTGCTCCAGCAACGATGCACCCGACGGCTCCCCACCGGGTGTTGCGACCGAGGAGGAAGATAACAACCCCCAGGCCAATGGCCCAGGGGGCTCCATTCACCCACCGAAAGGAAATAAGCTGGGCGGTCAAAGTCGTGCCGATGTTGGCTCCGAGGATAATCCCCAAGGCCTGTTCGAGGCTGAGCAGCTTTGCATCCACCAATCCTACAGCCGCGGCAATGGTAGCGCTGCTGCTTTGGGTAAGGGCTGTAGCTACTGCCCCTGTGATGAGTCCCCGTGCTGGACTAGCTGTAGAGCGCTCCAGGATCCAGCGGAGCCGCTTTCCAGCAGCTATCCGCAGGCCTTGAGTCATTGTCTTAAGGCCAACGAGGAAGATCAGAATCCCGAGCACCATGCCTACTGCTGTGCCAACCATATCACCGCCTCCTGGCCCATCCTATGCAAGGGTCGGACCAAGCAGAACAAAGCTGACAGGGCAGCAACGCGAAAGGACGGTGGTTTCACCCACCGTCCTGGACGCTCGAGCTTAGAGATTTACTGCTTCCTAGGGAGTAGATTAATGATACTGCCAGGTGCAAGTTCCGGCCTGAGAAAATCCTTCGGATCAGTACTTAAGAGCCTCACAATTCTTCCTTGGCCAAACTGCAAGGGTTCAACCAGCATCTGTACCCCCTGCCATTCGAGCTCCATGATGTCTTTGGGCTTTTCTTCTACACCTTCCCAGACAACCTCTGGAGGAATAATTGTCCACATCATTGCTCTCCGCCTCCTGGACACGGCACGTTCACTTCATGGGAAAAGCTCTGTCCCTGCGGCGGAATCAGCGGCCACACCGTTGGCGACGGCCGCTGGTTAGGAGGGCCTTCATCAACCTCTAAGCGAATCATTTCCTCCAGCTTGCTCAAGGCTTGAGCCAAACCGCCGACTTCATCGATCAGACCCACCCTCACTGCCTCAGCACCAATGAGAACGGTACCGATATCCCGCATCAGGTCCCCTGTCCGAAACATCAGCTCCCGCAGCTTATCCTCGGGGATAGAGCTGTTCTCTACAATGAACCGGACCACCCGATCCTGCATCTTGTCCAGGTATTCATAGGTTTGGGGAACTCCCACCACCAGGCCAGTCAACCTGATGGGATGGACAGTGATGGTGGCTGATTCAGCGATAAAACTATAGTCAGCGGCTACGGCAATGGGAGCTCCAATGGAATGTCCGCCTCCCAATACCAAAGACACACTGGGCTTGGACAACCCCTTGATCATCTCGGCGATGGCTAATCCGGCTTCAATATCACCGCCTACTGTATTGAGTATGATCAAGACTCCCTTAATCTCCGGACTCTGCTCCACAGCCACCAGCTGCGGTATGATATGTTCGTACTTAGTGGTCTTATTGCGGGGCGGCAGCAAAATATGACCCTCAACCTGCCCCACTATGGAGACGCAGTGAATGCGGGATACCTCGGGGGCCGGCACTGCCACCTGTCCTACCTGCCTGATGTTCTCCAGTGCAGCCTTCTGCGCCTGGACGGCTGCTTCATCCGGCACTTCGGGGCCCGGCTCGATTTCCGGCATCCACGGCTCTTCACTTTCGACCTGCGGTCCCAGACCACCGCAGCCAGAAATATCCATACCCAATCGGCCTACATCTTTGCCTTCTCCCAGCGGCTTGTCCACCCAGTTCATCCTTCCCGTCATCCGAAATCCACACTGACCATGGGACATCTAGGCATAGAACTCCCCATTAGTATAACTACCGCTGGATTTTTTATGACCCATCACTAGACTTCCATGATGATGGGCATGATCATGGGCCGGCGCTTTGTCCTTTGATAAAGCATTTGGGTCAAACCATCCTTGACGTTACCTTTAATCAGGTTCCACTCGGTGATCCCTTCAGCTTCACACTCTTTGAGAATCCGCTTAACTTCTTCCCTTGCTTCATCGATGAGCTTTTCCGATTCCCGCATGTAAACAAAGCCCCGGGAGATAATGTCCGGCCCCGCTACAACAGTCCCCGACTGCTTGTCTATGGTAGTAACAACAATGAGGATACCATCTTGGGCCAGCTGTTTTCTATCCCGCAGTACGATGTTGCCCACATCGCCAACACCCAAGCCGTCCACCAGCACCTGACCAGCGGGCACCTTGCCCGTCTTGACAATTCCATCGGAGCGGATTTCGACCACATCACCGATATCGCACAGCAAAATGTTTTTCTCTGGAATGCCCACCATCTCCGCCAGCTCTGCATGCCGGACCAGCATCCTGTACTCTCCATGGATCGGCATGAAATACCGGGGGCGGCACAAATTGAGCAGAAGCTTTAATTCTTCTTGGCTGGCATGACCGGATACGTGAACTCCAGAAACAGCCTGATAAATCACCCTTGCCCCCTGCCGGAACAGATGATTGATGGTCTTGCCCACCAACTTCTCGTTGCCAGGGATGGGCATGGCGGAAATAATTACCGTGTCACCGGGGATGATGTCCACTTTCCGGTGCTCTGCCATGGCCATGCGGGTCAGGGCTGCCATAGGTTCCCCCTGACTGCCGGTAGTGATTATTACCACCTTGTTGGCTGGATACTTGTCCAGCTCATCAATATCCACCATGATCCGAGGCGGAACCTTGAGATAGCCGAGCTCACTGGCAATGCTGACAGTATTGATCATGCTACGACCGACGATTCCCACCTTCCGCCCGTGTTTGGCTGCAGCGTCGATGATTTGCTGGATGCGATGGATATTGCTGGAAAAGGTAGCTACCAGTATCCTACCCGGTGCTTCATCAAAAACTTGGTCAAAGGCCTGGCCTACCACCCGTTCCGATAGTGTGTAGCCAGGCCTCTCAGCATTGGTACTGTCGGACATAAGCAGCAAAACACCATCGCGACCAAGCTCAGCAAATCTGTGCAAATCCATTACCGGGCCGCCGATGGGCGTTTGGTCCAGCTTAAAATCGCTGCAATAGACGATGACGCCTTGGGGAGTGTGGATAGCCATGGCAACCACATCAGCTATACTGTGATTCACATGGATAAATTCAACCTTTAAGGCGCCGACTTTAACACTGCCTCCAGCCTTGACCTCCCGCAGGTCCGCGGTGGAAGCCAAGCCGTGCTCCTCAAGTTTCCCCTGCAACAGCCCCAAGGTCAGGCGGGTACCGTAGATGGGAGCATCGAGCACCTGCAGCACGTATGGTACGGCACCGATGTGGTCTTCGTGACCGTGGCTGAGGAAAATTCCCCTAACCCGGTGTTTATTCTCCATCAAATAGGTAATATCAGGTATCACTAGATCGATGCCCAGCATTTCCTCCTCCGGAAACATCACCCCGGCATCGATTACGATAATGTCATCTTCATACTCCAAGACCCACATATTCTTCCCTATTTCCCCAACACCCCCCAAGGGAATTAGGGAAACCGGTTCCTTCTTATTTCCCAAACAACAACCACCCCTTCGCTAATCACTTTTCCTGCCCTAGGTTACACTAAGTTCATTTCTTCCAACACCTTGCGGATGGCTTGAGCTTCTGCTTCACCGGCTTCAACCAGGGGCAGACGGACACCCCCTACCGGACAGCCCACCATTCTCAGGGCGAGTTTCACCGGGACAGGATTTGTTGTGATAAACAACACTTTAAACAGTGGCAAAAGCTCTGCATTGAGTTTGGCAGCCGTGGCCACATCGCCCTGAAAATACGCTTCCATCATCTTCTTAATCTGGCGGCCAACCACATGGGAAGCAACACTGACAACACCACTACCCCCTACGGATAGGATGGGAAGTGTCAAGCTGTCATCGCCGCTGTAGATGGCAAATTCCTTGGGAAGAAGCCGCCGCAGTGCGGCAGCCTGCTCTAAATTGCCGCTGGCTTCTTTAATAGCCACGATATTGGGAATCTCCGCCAAGCGGGCCATGGTTTCCGGCTGTATATTAACTCCAGTCCGACCGGGAATGTTGTAAATCATGATGGGCAGTGAAGTAGACTCAGCCACCGTGCGGAAATGCTGATAAAGACCTTCTTGGCTCGGTTTATTGTAATACGGCGCTACCAGCATGATGCCATCTACGCCCAGCCGCTGCACTGCCTTGGTTAGTTCTACTGTCGCGGCTGTGCAGTTGGAACCGGTCCCCGCCAGCACGATTGCATCGCCGCCGACGGTATCTACCACTACCTGAATCAGTTTGAGTTTCTCCTCTGTGGTGAGGGTAGGCGATTCACCGGTAGTCCCACAGACAACTAGACCGTCTGAGCCTCCTTCACAGAGCTTTTTGGCAAGCTCAGCCGCCTTATCATAATCTACCTCCAGCTCGCTGGTAAACGGAGTCACCATTGCTGTAAGCAATCGTCCAAACTGCGCCATTGCTGTCTCACACTCCCTCAAGTTTCTGGCCTGCTCAGCTGAAATTCACTGTGCAGGGCGTGCACTGCAGCTTCCACATCCGTTTCCCGCACTAAGCAAGAAATGTTGGCATGGGAGTCAGTGGTCTGATAGATGGTCACCCCTGCTTGTTGGAGGGCAGATACAACCCTGGCCATCACACCCGGCACTCCCCGCATTCCTGCCCCCACAGCTGACACCTTGGCCATGCCATGCTCAATCTGAACTCCCACTGGAAAATTCCGCAGGATATTCTCTGCCTGTTCTGCCCATTGTTGTTCCAGGATGAAAGAGATCCGATTAGGCGATACATAAATCATATCTAGACTGATCCCTGCTTTAGCCAAACCTTGAAAAATGGCCAATCCCAGCTCTGATCGGTTAAAATCCGATACCGTTTCCAGCTGGACTTGAACCATGCCGCCTACGTGGGCAATCCCGGTAACCACCCGGTCGCCCCTGATCACCACTTGACTGGCCGCACTGTGAACTAAAGTCCCGGGGCTGCTGGACCCCGTTGCCCGGATCCTCAAGGGGATATGGCCTTCCATGGCGATCTCCACTGCCCGAGGGTGGATCACCTTTGCCCCCAGATGGGCCATTTCCGCAATCTCCCGGTACGTAACGGTCTCCAATCTCCTGGCATGTGGTTCTACCCGAGGATCAGCTGTCATTAGACCATCGACGTCGGTGTAGATTTCCACCATCTCGGCCCGCAGTGCTACTCCCAAGGCAACAGCACTGGTATCGCCACTGCCCCGTCCCAAGGTGGTGATTTCACCCTCCCGGGTTGTTCCCTGAAACCCCGCTACAACGGGAATTACACCTCTATTCAAGTATTCCAGGACTCTGTCGGGCTTCACCTCGATGATCCTCGCAGTGCCGTGGACATCATCGGTTAAGATCCCTGCCTGGCCTCCAGTCAGCACTGCAGCTCGCTGCCCCGCCCTGATCAGTTCAGATACCAAGACCGCAGCGGAAATAATCTCGCCACAGGACATCAGAAGATCCAAATCCCGGGGATCCATACCCTTACCGTGATCCACCAGTTGAAGTAGAGTATCGGTAGCGTAGGGTTCTCCTGATCGTCCCATGGCGGAGACCACAACAACGATTCTGTATCCAGCTGCCTTTGCTTCCTTGATATGTCCGATGACGAGCTCCCGTCGGGCAGGTGTAGCCATGGAGGAACCGCCAAACTTCTGCACCAGGATATTCATATCCCGGCCCCCTTTTCCGATACTGAACTAACCACTCTTAGCTTTCCAAGAGTATAGTACTGCTCAGTCTCGGAAATTGTCACACCAGCCCCCGCTTAATGAGTTCTTCCGCAATCTGTACAGTGTTTAGGGCCGCTCCCTTCCGAATCTGATCCCCTACGACCCAAAGATTAAGTCCAGAGGGAACAGTGAAATCCTCCCGGATCCGGCCCACCCACACCAAATCACCACCAGTGGTAAGGATCGGCATGGGGTATTCCTGCTCAGCGGGGTCATCGTACACCTTTATGCCGGGGGCATTTTCCAGAATCTTCCGGGCCTCAGCAGGTGTAATGGGGTTATCAAATTCCACGTTAATGGACTCAGAGTGGCTTCTCATTACCGGCACTCTGACCGTGGTAGCGGTGATCTTAATACTATCGTCGTGCAGGATCTTTTGGGTCTCCCGCACCATTTTCCACTCTTCTTTAGTGTATCCCCCTTCTTCGAAAACATCGATATGGGGTATCAAGTTGAACAACATGGGATACTTCTTCGCCGCTGAAGGCGAGGGGAATGTCTTAGCTGTGATCTCTTCTCCCCCTTGATACTGAGCCACCTGGTGCTTGAGGTCATCGATGGCGGCCGCGCCGATGCCAGAAACAGCTTGGTAGGTAGATACCACCACCCGCTTAATCCCAGCCGCGGCATGAAGGGGGGCCAATGCCATCACCGCAATAGTTGTTGAACAGTTGGGATTAGCAATCAATCCCTGATGCTTTTCCAAATCATCACCGTTGACCTCTGGCACAACTAGAGGTACGTCGTCATCCAAACGAAAAGCACTGGAGTTGTCAATGACTATTGCTCCATGGTCCCAGGCAGCAGGTGCAAACTGCTGGCTTACCGAACCTCCAGCCATGAAAAAAGCCAGGTCAACGCCGGCAAAACTCTCTGGGGAAACCTCCTCCACCACCAAGGGCTCTCCCCCAATCTCCATGACCCGTCCCGCGCTGCGGGCTGAAGCCAGCAGTTTCAGGGACTTAATGGGAAACTGCCGCTCCAGCAAAATATCCACTAGCTCCTGGCCGACAGCACCAGTCGCACCCAAGACTGCAACATTATAGGTTTTCAAGGCTCATCCCCACTCTCTAGTTTTATCTGACTTTCAGCACTTCTCTCCGATCAGCCGCAGAACTTACGGGGACCAGCAGAGGTTGAATCTGCTTACCCTCCAGGGCCAAGCCGGCTGCTGGCAGAATCAATGTCATGTCTGCCACTAGGGAACGACTCTTACCAAAGGGATCGTCCTGGCCGAAGGGAACCATATAGACATGCTTCCTGTTCAGCAACATACCCAGGTTTTTCGCGTTATTGCTCAGACCGTCATTGGTTGAAATAGCTACAAGGACCGGACGCTCATTACGAAGCTGAGCCTTGGCGGCCATCAGCACAGCTGAATCTGTAATCCCATTGGCAAACTTAGCCAGAGTATTCCCCGTACACGGTGCGATAATCATCAGATCCAAGAGCTCTTTGGGACCGATGGGCTCTGCTTCCACCATGGACTGAATGACCTTGTGTCCCGTCATTTTCTCGATCTGCTGGATAAAATCCTCCGCCTTGCCGAATCGGGTATCTAACTTCGCCGCCGCCTCAGACATGATGGGAATTATAATTGCACCGGCCTCCATCAGGCGCTGCATTTCCGGAAGTACAGCGGCAAAAGTGCAAAAGGAGCCGGTGAGGCCGAAGCCTATTCTTTTCCCTTTCAACTCCACTACTTAGCACCTCTCACCATTGGGATTGGTACTAAGACTCTGGTGTTGGCGTTTCGCTTTCAATCCTTGGAAAGGACACTGAGAATCAGCCTCGGCAGGCACCTCCCCAGGATTCTCCCAGCCGTTACCGGTGCAGCCTTTCCCGGCAGCCCAGCAGCTAAAATAGCCTTGATGCCTAAGTCGGCAGCTCCTTGGAAGTCTACCCCGCCCGGCGAAGAGGCAATGTCGATGATCAAAGCTTCTTGCGGCATCTTCTGCAGGAGCTCCCTGGTTAACACCAAGGCAGGTATGGTGTTAAAGACAACATCTACATCCGGAAGGACTTCACCTAGGTCTTCCAAGTGAATAGCTTCCGCCCCCATCTCTACCGCCCGGGCCAGCTGCGCCTCGTTTCTAGCAGCAGCTGTAACTTTAGCTCCCAGGCCTTGCAGAGTCCGCACAAGGGTGAGCCCGCACCTACCCAGGCCCAGGACCAGGCTCCGGGAACCGTGGACCGTGATGCTCAGTTCTTCCATAGCTATTTGAATCGCACCCTCAGCCGTGGGTATTGAGTTCAATATGGCAATCTCATCATCTTCTGCAGTTTCAAAAAGCCGCATGCCCCGCCTTAGTGCTGCTTCCCTGACTACCGGCACCGCCTTGCCGATGAACAGCGGTGTACCAGGTGGGAATTTCTCCAACAGCACATCATCCAGCCGAATGGTCACACCATCCTCCGGCACTGCCCGCACCTTACCAGTAGAATCGGTATAACTCATGGGGGCAATGACCACGTCCACCTCCGGCACTGTCTCTGGGAACGGACCCATACTTTCTACCTGACGGATATTGGCATACCCTGGATACGGGCCATGACCAACGGTGTAGATCTCTCCCCCTTGCTTTGCCAGGCACCTGACCATCTCCACTTCTCTCCGGTCTCCGCCCAGCACGAGGATGCGAATTCCAGCTAAAGTCGCCTGCAACTCGGCTTCCCCTTTCCTAAGCGATATACAGCCACCAGCCTTCCTAGTACAGTAACAGTATATGAGCCCCAAGAGAAGGTGGTGCGAAGGCCCTCGGCAGGTGGGCTCCAGGTTGCAGACGCTTTAGTCCTCCTTATTAGAACAGCAGCTTGTCCAGGCCGTACAGAACCCCCTTGTTCTCTTTGACTCGGCGGATCCCCATAAGTACCCCAGGCATAAACGACTCCCGGCTAGTGGAATCGTGGCGCAGAGTCAAAGTCTGACCTGGCAATCCGAAAATCACCTCTTGATGGGCGACAAATCCAGGCAACCGGACACTATGTATATGGATTCCCTCCAGCCTCCCGCCCCTGGCACCGGGGAGGCTCTCCCATTCCTCCACAGACCGGCTGCGGTGCCTGTCGTCTTGGTCCAGCCCTTGGCTCTCCCACACTTTGGCAATCAGCTGACCCGTCTTCAGGGCCGTACCCGAGGGAGCATCCTTCTTTTGGTCATGATGCAGCTCAATGATCTCCACATGGGGAAACCAGCGGGCCGCCTCCTCGGCAAACCGCATCATAAGACAAGCGCCGATGGCAAAGTTAGGCGCCACCAGCACCCCCACACCCTTAGCGGATGCCGCTCGATCTATTTCATCTAAGTCAGCCTGACTAAGTCCCGTGGTTCCCACAACTGCGTACACTCCCGCTCGAATGGCTGTATGTACATTATTTACTACACTGCCCGGCTCGGTAAAATCCACCATAACTTCAGCGCCCGTGCGCTCAAGAAGCTCTTCAAGGCCTGTTTCGATCTTGATCCCCAGGGGGCCGACTCCCGCTATCGTACCGGCGTCTTCACCAACAGCTGCCCGATCGCAGGCTCCGACGAGGGTCAGATCGGCAACTTGGGTCACAGCCTTTACTACTTCCCGACCCATCTTACCAGCCGCTCCATTTACCACTACCTTGATGGTTGTCACACATCAGCCCCCCGCATCTTCCCCGTATCTTCCTTCATTAGTTCCTATTCTCCAGTACAAACCTGATTTTGTCAAGCAAGAACGCAGCTCTACAGTGTCTAGCCCGCGACCGGAGGAGCTGCTGTTAAACACGAAAAGGGCTGCCTTAGGCAGCCCAAAGCTTACGGTCAAGCTATGGTCTTTTTAGTGGGTTTCTACGTCGGCAGCGCCGTTATCCCGCATAATTCTAGCAGCATCCTCCACCATATCGGCCTCGGTATCGATGACTGCTAAGAAGCGGCCCTTTTTCACCTCCTCTTCAAAATACCGGCTTCTGTCCTCAGGAATCCCCAGATCCAAGAGTCCGCCTGCTACACCGCCGGTGACTGCCCCCGAAAGTGTAGCAGCCAAGGGGCCTGCCGCGACGATGGGGCCGATACCAGGAATGGCCAATGCCCCCACTCCAGCCAAAAGGCCCGCGGCTCCACCGAGGACACTGCCCCAGGCAGTACCTTCACTGGCGTTTCCCATGGCGCCCATATCGCCACCGACTTCAACGTCATCCTTCTTACCGCCCTTAGCAATGACTGAAATCTCGTCTTCAGTAAATCCTCGGTCCCGCAAGGCCCGGACTGCTTTCTCCGCCTGTTCTCGAGATGAAAAGGTACCGATAACTGTACTCACGCACAATCCCCTTTCTTGGGCCAAAGCCGGCATTAAGGACGGCAAAATGCCTCGGCCAGCTTTGCATATTGTCACTCTTCCCAAGATAGGGTACCCTCAGGAGGGGATAAGCATACATTATGAGCTAGCCCTCTAGGTCCAACTCCCGCAAGTACTTAGCCTCATCCTCCATAGTGCTTAGGTCCACAATAATCAAGTCGTGGCCGATCTTCTTAATGCCGTGAAAGGGGATAACCAATGTGCGCCTCCGCAAAAAGGTACCCCGATTGGGCACTATTAGAGAGCGAATCGTTCCCGACTCTGTATCGATCACCAAATCGGTTTCACTGATAATCCCCAGGCGGGCCCCTTCATCAATGGAGATAACCTCCTTGCCTGCCAATTCACTGAATCGCATACCTTGCCTCCTGACTAGAAATACCGCCCCACTTTGATACTTATCCGGGGCTCCTCCTGCCAATACCAATCTACTCGCCCTTGATCCGATTTTCCCCAGGCTACCTCCCAGTAGCCCTGCTCCATCTTATGCCGCAGAGCCAGATATGTATAATTCTCACCTGGCCTTTTCTTGTAGATTATTTCTCCCTCCCACGGCATCAGCCGCTGCCGGAGGGATTTTGCTCCATCAATTTTAACTCCGCTCCTCCAACAGGCCTCTGCCGGCTGCCAGCGGATATCTGCTGTCACCATAGGATGGAGCTGGAGGCGGCTTTGAAGTTGAGCTGGGTTCTTGCCGCCCAGCCGACCGCCCAACTGAAGCCTTCTGGAGGGCCAGTTGGTATCCCAGATAATCTCCAGGCTATCTTGACTGGAGTCCCTTTCCCAACCAAGTCCCAGTCGGTAAGTGAGTAGAGGCAACCGGCGGCGAAAGGTCAGCCCTACTTCCGACCGCGGCTCTGTCGGTTGGAAACCCATAGCTGCCTCTCCCTCCCACCCCTTGATTTCCGGTACCGGCTGCTCAAAGCGGAGAGAAAGTCTCAGAGATTCGTTTCTGTGGCGGCTTTGGGTCAAGCGAAGGCCAAACCCCGTGACTCCCGCACCCAGGGAATCGCTATCCCCTGTTGCCAGGAGAAAACCGGGATTGGAGCGGTAAAGATCTACCCCCCAGTTTAGGCTACCCAGCAGTCCTTCCATCCTAGATATGACCGCAAACCCTTCTAGGTCCCTACGGTATGTCCTGGTCACATCAAAGCCCGATAGTATTGCCGCTTGGCCGGAAAGCCGGAGGCCAGATCCAAAAGACCACATTCCCACCAGTGAATGTATGGTGCGTGCAGTCCGAGTAGCGTAGGGACCGGTCTTGGGATACCGCCACTGCCAGTTACTATCATGGGTAAGGTATATATATCGGTACTTTCCGCCCTTTCCCATGGGGGGCAAAGACATATCTAGGAGAAACAGGGGGCCGTTATCTCCAGTGTTTTCGATTTCACTAACCCACAGTCCCCGGCCGCTCCAAGTCCCCAATCGCCCACTTACTTCCACTCCTCTGGCACCTTCTGCCCGCCGGGAAGATGCCAGCAGCCTGATGGGATCCAAAGTGCTGCGAAAACCGGCATTCTGGAACAGCCGAAGCTACACCTCACCGGACCTTAGCCTCAGCTGGCCCTTTGCCAGTGTGGGACTATCCTCGACTGTCTTCTCCAACTTAACCTCAAAGGCCGCCGGCAGCCTGAGCTGTCCCATCTGCCCCTGCCAGCTAACATTTTGAACAACCTCTAGCCCTGACCGATCATCCCCAATCGCCCTGGGCCACGAGAGCTCCACTTCCACTTTCCCCCTCGCCGATGCAACCTCCACGCCTATAAAGCAGCACAAGACGCCCGTTAACAGTACAGCTGAGACTGTCAGCAGCACCGTAAACGCCGGCCTCACCCACTATGCACTCCTTTCCGGCCGGTGAAAGACAAACGCCCGGTGCGGCTGGCAAAGCTTAACTTGCCCAGCCCCAACGGGCGTCCTGGGTAGGTGTATTCTAGGTATATTATTACATTATCAACTGTCCTTGACAAGTACTCCTAATCTGCCGCCAGTTCCTTTATTGCATACCCTTTCTTATCGGAAAGTCCAGCCTGGCGCCGGAAGTTCTCCCGATTCTTCTCCAGATATCCCTGATATATCTCCCCAGCGTCAAATCCTGCTTTGAGACACATGCTGACAAAAAAGTGAAGAATATCCACCAGCTCTTCCTTGACAGCATCCCGGTTCACCGGCTGGGGATTTTTCCACCACTTGAAATTGACTTCTGCCAAGAGCTCCCCGAGTTCAGCTACGATTGCCAAAATCTCCCGCTGAATCCAGATCTCAGGGGTTACATCCTCCAGCTGCCTCTGCCTAGTAAGTTCTTCGTCAAAGGCCGCCTGCAGTGCGAAAATATGCTCCAGCTTGTCCACTTTTTCTGTCATGCTTCTCCCCCTATCATGCGATTTCAAAGGCTGCCTTCTCCATGAGCTCCTTCTTGGGTATGGGCCCCACAACCGCCAAAGAAAAGGGCTTTTCGGCGAAGAGGCGGTGTGCGACCCGCTGTACATCACCAAGACCAACGGCATCGATCTCGGCAATCAGCTCTTGGGGTGTGAGCAGTCTCTCATTATACAGCTCCGCCTTGGCTAGACGGCTCATTCGGGTCCCCATACTCTCCAGCTCCAAGAGCACGCTGCCTTTGAGCTGTTCCTTGGCACGCATGAGCTCTTCTGGCCGTAGTCCCTCCTCGGCTACCCGCCGGCACTCCTCCCTGAGCAGCTTAATGACTTGAGAGGTATTCTTAGGGCTTGTACCGGCATACACCGCCATGGTCCCCACCTCTTCATAGCAAGTGTGGTAAGAAAATGTGGAGTATACTAGACCCCGCTCCTCCCGGAGAGTCTGAAACAGTCGGGAACTCATCCCGCCCCCCAAGGCTGTATCTAGAACGTGTAGGGCATACTTGTCTTCATCCTTCCGGGAAAACCCCGGCACTCCCAAACAGATATGGGCCTGCTCTGTATCTTTTATTCTAAAGTACTGACCGCATCCCCGGGGCCGGGAGTTGCTGTGCTTTTGCAGCCTTTGCCCCCTCCAGTGGGAAAAGTGCCGGGCAACACACTCTACCACTTGTCCATGCTCTATGTTGCCCACCACCGCTACAATAAGATTTGATGGTACGTAGTGTTGGGCATAATAGGTCAAAAGATCCTCCCTCTGGAGGGAGCGAACTGTCTCCCTGGTACCCAAGATCCCCCGGCTAACGGGATGGGGCTTCAGTAAACTCTCCAGCAAACCCTCATGGACCAAATCTTCAGGTGAGTCCTCATACATGCGGATTTCTTCTAGGATTACGCTCTTTTCCTTTTCCAATTCTTGATCAGCAAATGCTGAGTTAAGCAGCATATCGGCCAAGACCTCGATTAGGAGGCTGAAATGCTCATCGGGCACCTTCCCGTAATAGCAGGTATACTCCTTCTCTGTGTAGGCATTCAACTGTCCCCCGGTGGCATCGATGGTTTCCGCTATCTCCCGGGCTGAACGACTAGTTGTACCTTTAAACATCATATGTTCAATCATATGGGAAATCCCCAGCTGCTCATCAGCTTCGTCCTGGGAACCGACCTTAAACCAGAACCCTACGGTGGCTGAACGAACATAGGGGATAAACTCAGTCACAATCTTGATACCATTCTCCAGTGTGGTTTTTTGCAATCACCATTCCCCCTCGGAGCCACTATACCGCTGTGTCCAATTCCTGTCAAATGTGGATCTAACCTTTCCTGGAGAATACCGGGAAAGTCCGATATAATGGCGGTTGTAGCGGCAGGTGACCTTGTAAGTTTGCCCGTTTTTTCTCTATGAAAGGAGGCCACCATGTCACAAAGCGTGATCGTTATTTTGCTCAGCCTCATGCTGTTTATTTCCAACCTGTTTGGGGGCCCTTCAGATATCGCCACACCAAAGGGCCAGCTGCCCAGTCAGCACGAGATTAATACCGCAACTGGCCAGATCCGCAAATCTCCAGCCACCTTGTATGAAAGCCCCAGCACCGAGAGCAAGCGCATCGCTACTGGGCAGCCCAATACATCGGTATCCATATTGGCCGAAAGCGGCGATTGGTACAAGGTCCAGCTGCCAGATGGAACCACCGGCTGGGTTCTCAAAATTATGGTGAGTACATCGGGAAGCACCGGCTCCTTAGGGCTTTTGACCAAAGAGGTCTATGGTTACTTCGTCCAAAATGCCAATCTTCCTTCCCAGCCGTCGCTGGCGGCCAACTACAACAAGATGACCGGTATCGTACCGTGGGCCTTTAGTGTCGATGCCCGGGGCAATGTGCATAACCAGATGAATCCTGAGACTCTGGCCGAGACTTTGGCCTTTGCCGGCCAGCGGAGACTCAAGACGCTAGCTTTGATCAGCAACTACGACAAAGCCACCGAGAGTTTCAGCGGCAAAATCGCCCATGAGCTCCTGGGCAGTACAGCCAACCGCCAGCGGGCTGTAGAAAACATCTACAAGACTGCTATCGACTGGGGGCTCAGCGGCATTAACTTAGATTTCGAACACGTCTATCCCTCGGACCGCGAGTACTACTCCCAGTTTCTCCGGGAATTGAGCAATCGCCTCAGACCCGCAGGAATCATGGTTACCGCAGCCATACCGGCCAAAACCTATGATGATCCGTCATCAAGCTGGTCGGGCGCCTTTGACTATAAAGCTATTGGCCAAGCGGTTGACAGGGTAGTGCTCATGGCCTACGATCAGCACTACGCCGGCGGGTCCCCAGGCCCCATTGCCTCCGCGGACTGGGTGGACCGGGTGCTTAAATTTGCGGTATCCCAAATCCCCAAGGACAAGGTGATCTTGGGAATACCCGGCTACGGCTACAGTTGGAAGGGACCGGGCAATGCCCACTCGGTGAGCTACCAAAGGGCTGTTGAACTGGCAGCCCAAGGCAGCGGTGTCCGTTGGGATGCGACCCACAAGGCTCCTTATGCCACTTACAATGGCCGGGAAATGTGGTTTGAAAACGCCGCCAGCATCAGTTACAAGCTGGAGCTGGTGAAGAAATACGATATCCAAGGGATTGCCCTTTGGCGGCTGGGGCAGGAAGATCCCCAGCTGTGGCAGCTGGTAGCCAACAAGTTCTAAGAAACCCCTACTTTCGCTCCATCCATCTCCTCCAGCAGCTCACCTACCGGCAACAGGCTAAACCCTTTTTGTCTAAGCCCTTCTATGATTCTTGGAAGGGCTTTTACTGTATTCACTTTGGGGTGCATTAGAACGATGCCTCCGTTTTGCGCTTTGTTCATCACCCGGGCGATGGTGGTTTCAACACTGGGCTCCTGCCAGTCGATGGTATCAATAGTCCACATGATGGTCCGGTAACCCAAGGCATCGGCGGCGGCCACCACCCGCCGGTCCACCTCTCCATAGGGAGGCGCAAACAAGAGGGCAGGTTCACCTACAAGGGTCTTTAGCAGGTTGTGGTTTTCTAAGATCAACATAGTCAAATCCCAATCGGAAAGCTGAGTCGGGTGGGCATGGCGCATACCGTGATTGGCCACTTCATGGCCTTCCCTGGCCATCCGCTTGACAAGCTCTGGGTACTGTTGGGCCCAATGGCCTGTCACAAAAAAAGTGACCCTAACTCCATGTTCCCGCAGGGTATCTAGCATGTCAGGCAGAACCTCTTGCCCCCAGTCCACATTGACGGTTAGACTCATCAAAGGTTTGTTTGGGTCTCCCCGATACACTGGATTTGTTGCATTGTCGAGACCCAACACATCTATACTGCCCCGCCAATAGGGCAAAGCAGCAGCAAAGACGAGGCTGGCCAGCCAAACGGTAAGCAAGGCAACGACACCGAGTCGTTGCCGTAAGGCCCCGACACTAATACACAGAAAGACAAACCGCCTTGTGGCCCTGGTCATTGGGCTTTCCCTCCCTTGACGGAGGCTTCTGACTGCGGCTTAAGCTGGGGCAGTTTCAAGGGGCGCTGGAGTCCTGAATGCTGCTCAATATAATAGTTGTCCCGGTAGATTAATTCAGAAATGGGCACTATCTCATACCCCCGGGCCTTCAGCTCCGGCAGGAAATGGGCTAAGGCCTCTGCTGTATGCTTGCCGTTATTGTGCATCAGCACAATCTCGCCGGGACCCGCCTGACTTAGGATCCGATCCACGATGAACTGGGCGGAAACATCTTTCCAATCCAGGGAATCGATACTCCACTGAATGGTATAATACCCTAGCTCTTGGGCGACCTCGATGACCTTATTGCTGTATTCTCCAAAGGGAGGGCGAAACAGAAAGGGATCGGTGCCCGTGATGGCCTTGATGTTGTTGTGATTGCGCTCAAGCTCTTGGCGGATGGCGGCTGGGCTCAGATTATTGAGATGCGGATGTGAATAAGTGTGGTTCCCGATTTCATGACCGGCAGCGACGATCTTCTTCACATATTCGGGGTATTTTTCTACCCAATAGCCCCCTAAAAAAAAGGTTGTGCGGACATCGTTTTCTGCCAGAATCCTCAATAGCTCATCTGTGTAGTCCACTCCCCACATGGCGTCAAAGGAGATGGACATCCGCTGATCGGGGACATCCACTTTGTAGATCGGCACCAAGCGGGACGCCAGCATGGTGGACACGGTAGTGATGGCCATTTCCGACAGCCAATGCATGACGGTAAAGACCGCAAAAGCCAAGACCACCATCACAACCTAGCTCCACGTGCCCCTAATATAGAATACCCGCATAGCTATCCTCCTCCGCAGGTAAAGAGCATAACCCCTCTACTGTGGCATTCTATTCACCTGCGTTCCGGGATAGAAGCGGGCAGTCTCACTTAATAAAGAGGCAGCTCCCCCGGGGAGCCGCCTAGATCGGTCTTGAGCCTGTTCTTGTTAATGGATATCTATCCGCCGGCCACTGGACATGCCCGGCTCCTTCTTGGGGATCCTAACTGATAGAATCCCGTCTTTATACTCCGCCCGGGCCTGATCGGGCTTGACCTCCACCGGCAGAGGAATTGTCCGGGCAAAGCTCCCTAAGTGCCTTTCAGAGCGGTAGACGTGTTCATCCTTAAACTCTTGGCTCTGCTTCATCTGGCCGCTTAGTCTAAGGGAGGTTTCATCAACATACAGCTGCAGGTTCTCTTTACTCACTCCGGGAACCTCAGCGTCGACAATCACTTCAGAATCTGTCTGATAAATGTCTACCTTGGGAATCCTGCCTTCGCCCCAATAGGGGAAGGAACCGCGCTCCAAAAGCTCCCACATGTCCCTGCTGAGCTCCCGCAAAGGGCGCCACGGCATGAGGCTCATCCCAATCAATCACCTCCTCTACCCACGGCAGTTTGATACAAGCGTAGTTTTCCCAGACTTAACAGCGGTTATGAGCCGGCCAGCCACTGGCGGATGGAGGCTAGAGTCTCTTGGCGGGATCTAACGGTGGTGGTGCATTCGGGAATAGACCTCAGGAATGTAGCTCCATAGGATTTGGTCAGGAGCCTCGAATCACAGACAACTATGACGCCGTGATCCGAGGTCCGCCTGATGAGCCGTCCAAAGCCCTGTTTGAACCGAATCACTGCCTGAGGCAGCATATACTCGAGAAAGGAATTGCGGCCCATCTCCTCGAGGCGGCGGATGCGAGAGGCCACCACCGGGTGGTCCGGAACCTGGAAAGGCAGTTTAGTGAGAATTACACAGGATAGAGCCTCTCCCGGTACATCAACTCCTTCCCAGAAGCTACTGGTGCCGAACAAGACCGACCTTGTATCCCTTTGGAAATGCTCCAGCAAGAGGCTCCTGGCAGCTGTTCCCTGACAGAGGGCGGTTATACCTGCCTCATCCAATGGTTCCCGGCAGTAGCTGTAGACCTCCCGCAGCAGGCGGTAGGAAGTAAATAGAACAAAGGCGCGGCCTGCGGTAGCCAGAAGCACATCCTTCACATACTCCGCCAGGTCACTTCCGTAACAACTGGATTTTGGTTCTGGGATATCTGTTGGAATACACAAAAGCACCTGCCGTCGGTAGTCAAAGGGAGAGGCGATGAGCTCCTCCAAGACCGGCTGTCCTAAGCAGTGATCCTGGGTGATGTCTATTTGGTCCAGACCGAGGCGCCGGCGGATGTGGCCAAACCCGCGGTCAATGGCCAGGGTCGCTGAAGTCAAAACCACCGCGGCTAGGTTCCGGTAGACTCCCTGTCTCAGCACCTCGGCCACCTCAATGGGAGCTGCATGGAGACTGGGCTCGTTTCGGTTGCCGCTCAGTTCACCCCAATAGACGTAATCCGGGGGCGGCTCCCCCATCATAGATTCAAGGATTGTCCGACTTTGACTGAGGCGATTCTCCACAGCCCCCAGTTCAGCTTTGTACATCTCCCATTCTTCACCTTCCGCCGTACTTAGGCGGTCTTTAAGGCTTCGTAAAGCCCGCTCTAGATTCTGGAGACTCACCACAAAATCCCAGCTTTCCCGTGACAGAGCCTCCCCAAGCTGGATGCCGCCGGGGGTGGGCCAAAGGGGTGCAGCCCCCTCACCACCCCTTGCCTTAATGAGAGCTGCCGCTCCGTCGAAGAAGGTGTTGCAGGTTGTTTGGGAACGCTCCAACGCGGGAAGTAGTTCACGGGTCAGCTCAACAACTGCTGACTCCGCCCTGGACTGCGCCGTGCCGGGGCCCTGTTCAAGCAGTGTTTGGATCTGCGGCAGCAGCCCTACTGTTCTTCCGTGCCTGGTGCGCTGCAGGCGGCCAAGGAGGCGGCTTACGCCTACCTTGCTGAGACTGAATCCAAAGTGTTCAGTAGCCACATCTTCTACGTGATGAGCTTCATCCAGAATTACATAGCGGTACGGTGGCAGCACCGAGCGCTTGGTATCAAAACCCAACACCTGCCGAATCGCCAAATCGGCGAACAACAAATGATGGTTGACAATGATCATATCAGCTGCAAAGGCCTGGTTCCGCTCTTTAAAATAGAAGCAGTCTTGGATATACGGACAGCGGGTCCGCAGACAAACATCACTCTCGGCACAGACCTCCCACCAGGTCTCCTCACTGAGAGGAAAATCCACCTCGCTTCTAGACCCAGTCCGGCACCGGGTGAGCCATTCCCCTAAGGCACTTAGCTCCTCTTCTCTCCAAAGACTGACTTGACCGTGCTGCCCCAGGGTTTGGAAACGGTGAAGGCAAAGATAATTGCTCCATCCCTAAATAACCGCCACCTGCAAGTCGTTGTTGATCACACTCTTCAATAACGGAACATCTTTGTTGATCAGCTGTTCTTGGAGATTGATGGTATTGGTGGAGATAATCACCTTCTCCCCGGAAAGGGAAGTCCAGAAACTTGCCGGAATCAAATACGCTAGAGACTTACCAGTTCCCGTTCCGGCTTCAATCAAAGCAATCCTTCCCTCCCAAAGGGCCCTGGCCACCGTCTTGGCCATCAGGAGCTGCCCTGGTCTTTCTTCATAGCCGTCAAGCCGCTGGGAGATAGCTCCTCCTGGGGTGAAAACTGCCTCGATCTGGCTTTCCATCTCACGAAAGCTCAGCTTTTCTTGGCCTGCTTTGTTCCCTTCTCCACCGTTCATGCAGACTGGCTCCTCTACTTCTCAATCCTTCTAACACTTCTCTTTCAAGGAGCCGCTACCTGCTCTCATGGTCCCTTCCGCCCCCAAAGATCAAGCCGGTGAAGCAACCAGTGATTCTCAATTATTTCTGTGAAGGAGATGCGCTCTGCCAAGAGGTGGAGCAAGATGAGGAGAACGAGAAAAGCCAGCCGGGCAGGCAGCGCCAGGGCATAACAGCTGGCCAACCCAAGGAGGCTGCCTAAGGCGTTGGATCCGACATCGCCCATCATCACCTCTCCTCTTAGGTCATAGGGAAGGTAGCCAAGAAGGCTTCCCAACCAGGGGAGTAATACCAAGGAGACTGGATTTCCCCTCAACAAGACGAAACTGTACCCCATGAGGAAAACCTTGCCGGCCCGCCCAGGCCTCAGATCGAAAAGATTGAGGGTATTGGCCGCTGCGGCGATCAAGAGGCCGTCCACCGCTACTGCTGAAAGGCCATCTGCCCAAGGAGCCTCCGAAAAACCTCCCGGAGCCAATCGGTATGCTGCCAAGAGCAGCCCTAGGGCAGTACCGGCGGCAGCCTTGACAGCACCGGTGGTCAGCTGCCCACCGAGCAGAGCCCTGCCGTGACCTAGAAGGCCCGTTTGCTTACGGGTTCCCACCAGGTCATCTAAAAGGCCCAGGAGGCCATATCCCAAGGCAGCTGCTGCCAAAAGTGTTGAAGGCCTGGCCGCCTGTCCCAACCCCGTGGGGATCCAAGTCCAAGGCTCTGTCAGCCCCAGCAATGCCCCCATCACTGAACCGATCCAGATAAATAAGAACCCGCCTCCCACCGGCACACTATCTTGCCTGTAATTCTTCCTAAGGGCACCGTCCTCTTTGAGGAGTTCAAGAAAAGCCGGCATAGCCAAATACGTCCCTAAGCCTGCCAAGATCGAGAACAAGAGGATCTGCATACACTCGTTCCCCCTACAGCCTTCAGCCGAGGAGCCAGCGCCAATGACGAAGGATCGTTATAAATACGTGAAGGAACTGCCGGCCCCGGTGAACCATCCCCCGGAAGTCTCTACCGGTCCGCCGATGGGTCATAGCTACTGGCACCTCCACAACCCGGTACCCCATGCGGTGGACTCCCATCCCCAAGGCAGTTTCAATACCGAAGCCATAGCCAACTCCCAGCTTCTGCCAGACTGCCCGCTTCATGGCCCGCTGACCGGAAAGAGGTTGATTAAGGAGAGGGCCGCCACTCCTTTTGATAGCCCATCGGGATAAGCCTTGAACCAAGCCGAAACCACCTTCTCCTGCGGTCAGGGGAAATACCGCGATGGACATATCTGCCTCTCCTGCCATCACGGGCTCCAGGAGCACGGCCGCCTCCCGGGCAGTGTCTCCCAGATCGGCATCCAGGAGCAGCAGGATATCCCCCTCGGCCAGAGCGCATCCTACAGCCAGAGCTTGTCCCTTACCGCAGTTGGCCGCTAGAGAAAAGGTGAACGCCCCCGCCTCCCGGGCAGCCTGGAAAGTCCCGTCTTGGGAACCATCATCGATGACGATGACCTCATTGATTGCTTCAACTGCTTCCAGAGCCCGGACAGTCTTGGCGATGGTCGCTTCTTCGTTGTAGGCCGGAATAACAGCCGATACCTTCATCGCCTATAGCCTTCCTAACGGCCGTCTTCACCGCCGCCCACTAGAGTCCAAGGAGGCTTAGCGTGCCTGCCTACGCCGTAGTAGCCTGATTTCTGCTTGGAAAGACCCATAACCAAGGCGATCCTGCCCACAGCATCATTTAGATTATCCAGGGCCAGGGCAACGATCCTGGCTAGCTCGTGAAGGTGGTTTTGCATCTCCGCCGTTCCAATCACAGCAATACCCATGCCGGCATCCTTCACCTGTGCTGCCAGCTGTTTCTCCCACTCCG
>JAAZHE010000208.1 GCA_012510855.1 Bacillota bacterium
CGATGAGGCCATTTCCCTTAAAGAACTGGCGGACCTTAACGGGATCAGCATCCCCTATACCAATAAAATCTTCAAAGAGGTGACCGGCACCACCCCCTTTGATTACCTCGCCAACCTCCGGATCAACAAAGCCAAGGAACTATTGAGCGACGGCCACTCGGTCTCCAGCACCGCCGTCAACGTCGGATATGCCGATCCCGCCTATTTCAGCCGCCGCTTTAAGCAAAAAGAAGGAATCAGCCCTCTCCACTACCAGATGATGAACCGAAGGGCACAGGACAGTTAAGAGAGGTACAGAACATGAAGGCTAAACCAATTCCTCTACAGTCGGTCAAGCTGCAAGACCGGATTTGGCAATCCCGGTTTCAGCTGGTAAGGGATGAGGTGATTCCCTATCAATGGGATGCCCTCAATGACCGCATACCCGGGGTGCCGCCCAGCCATGCCATTAGGAATTTTCGGATTGCCGCCGGAGAGTCGGAAGGCGAGTTCAAAGGCTTCGTTTTTCAAGATAGCGATCTTGCCAAATGGCTGGAGGCGGTAGCCTACGTTCTCGCTGTGGAACCTAACCCTGAGCTGGAAAAAACCGCAGATGAAGTCATTGACCTCATCGCCAATGCCCAGCAGCCCGATGGGTACTTGAATACATACTTTACCATCGCCGAACCGGATAAGCGGTGGACCAACCTCCGGGACTGGCATGAACTCTACTGCGCCGGCCACATGATGGAGGCTGCTGTTGCGTACTATGAAGCTACCGGAAAGCGCAAGCTCCTGGAGGTCATGTGCCGCTTTGCGGATTATATAGCCGAGACCTTCGGCCCTGAGCCGCGAAAGCTGCAAGGGTATCCCGGACATCCGGAGATTGAGCTGGCTTTGGTTAGGCTTTATCATGGGACGGGTGGAGAAAAGTACCTAAAGCTGAGCAAGTACTTTGTCGATCAGCGGGGACAGGAGCCCCACTGGTATGACATCGAAGCCCAGCGGCGGGGGGATGTACCCAAATACTATTTCTCCGATATCGGCTACAATTACAGCCAGGCGCACCTGCCGGTAAGGCAGCAGGAAACGGCAGAAGGACACTCGGTCCGGGCCTTGTATCTTTTCAGCGGTATGGCCGATGTGGCTGTGGAAACCGGTGACGAGGAGCTCTTGGAGGTCTGCCGGAGGCTGTGGGACAATGTCACCCTACGCCGGATGTATATTACCGGCGGCGTTGGGTCGGAGCGGTACGGAGAACGGTTTACCTTTGATTATGACCTGCCTAACGACCGAGCATACACCGAAACCTGTGCCAGCATAGCGCTGGTATTTTTCGCCCATCGGATGCTGCAGGCAGATATGGATGCCAAATACGCCAATGTGATGGAGCGGGCGCTGTATAACGGCGTTCTCAGCGGCATCTCCCTGGATGGGAAGAGCTTTTTCTACGTCAATCCCCTGGAGGTCTGGCCCGAGGCGGGTAGAGTGCGCCATGACCTGCAGCACGTCAAGACGGAGCGGCAAGGATGGTTCGCCTGCGCGTGCTGCCCGCCCAATGCTGCCAGGCTCCTGGCCTCCATCGGCCGATACATGTACTCAGCCGGAGAAGATACAGCCTATATCCACCTTTATGCCGCCAGCACAGCGGAGCTCGTCCTTGCAGGGATGAAGGTGAGGCTTATCCAAGAGACAGACTACCCCTGGCAGGAAAAAGTGACGATCAAAGTGGAGCCGGAGGAAGCTAGGGAATTTGCAATAGCTGTGCGGCTTCCCGATTGGTGTGAAGACCCTAGCCTTGCGGTCAATGGCAAGGAAGCAGACCTTACCCAAGCAACCTCCAGAGGATACGCCTATATACGAAGAACATGGCAGCCAGGCGACACCATAGAACTTACCCTGCCTATGCCGGTACAGCGCATCAGTGCTAATCCCAAGGTGCGGGAAAACGCCGGGCGGGTTGCCTTACAGAGGGGCCCTGTTGTCTACTGCCTGGAAGAGGTAGACAACGGTCCCAACCTATCTGCCGTGATTCTCCCGCGGGATTCAGAGCTCTCTGCCCAGTGGAGATCGGACCTTCTGGGGGGCGTTGTCACCATCCACGGCAAAGCCCTGCGGATAGATGAAGACCGGTGGAATGGAAAGCTGTATATGCCGGCGAAAGCACCACCTGCCACCCGGGAAATTGAGATAACCGCAGTCCCCTACAGCACCTGGTGCAACCGGAAACCCGGGGAAATGCTGGTTTGGATCCGGGAGGCGTAAGCTTAGAAGGAACCCTGTAGTCTCTGTGGAATCTTTGCAGTGCTGCCATCTGGATACCGTCTCGGCGGCAGCGTTGCCTGTACGCTTGTTTGCGCTGTATGCCCTTGTGCACACGACTTGTGCATACGACACAAGACCTGGGGGTATTTTTCCCCCAGGTCTTATACTCTTACCCTTGCAGCTTTTACCCTCGCTGCTTTTGCATTTAGTTACTGCAATGTCACTGACTACTGCAAGCTCGCTGCCCGCCAAAGTGCACCTAAAGGCGGCCAAAGAACCAGATTAACCCTCTTTCCCGGTCACCTGGAAGTACTCTGCGAAGAAGCGGTTAGGATCGACCTTTTTGGCCACCCAGTGTCTGCCCTTTTCGCTGTCCGGTTCAAATAGGGTCTTACCCTTGAGGTCCTCGCTTACGAGTTCTACTTTTACCCGGCCTTGCTCGAACTCAACAACACCGGGATCAAAGATGGCTGCCGCCGCCAGGGGATCGTGGAAGGTGATCTGCGGCCGCATCCGGAACCAGACTTCAGCAGCGTCGGCCACTACATCCAATACCCCGCCTTTGATCTTCTGCCGACATTCCTCCACCGGCATGACGCACTTGGTGGTAACATCCAGTCCAATTGCGGTAATGGATAAATCCTCAGCAGAGAAGACGATACTGGCTGCATGGGGATCCACTAGGATGTTCCACTCCAAAGGCCGCTGTACGTGCCCAATCGGGAAGGAGAACACCCCGCCCATGAGTACCATCTCTTTGAGGAGGCGGGGGATTTCTGGATCGAGGCGGAACAGGAGCCCAATGTTGGTCAAAGGTCCAACCGCTAGTAAAGTGATTTCCCCCGGACGGCTGCGAATGGTATCCCTAAGAAACTGCACCGCGGAACTGGGTTCAAAGTCCTCCCTGTGAGGCCATCTATCTAGAATCTCACTTTGGGGAGCCAGTTTCTGCCTCTGCTCGACAAGCAGCCGCTCTTCACAGCCAGGATAAATAGGGATAACGAAGCGGCCTTCTGCTTAGCACACTGCATCGGCCAGCATTGCCCTTTTCACCGGCTCACCGGTAACGGTGGTTATACCCAAGAGGTCGCCGCGCTCTTGCTTGAGAAGATAAGCTAGACAAAGCGCGTCATCTATGTCGCTGCCAATGTCGGTATCAAAGAGAATAGGGATTTTGTCTGCCATATGTTCAAACATCCTTTCCTTTCGATTTTTGCTGATGGGCCTACCGTTCTTGCTCCAACTGATAAGACGAAATCTATCTGTCCTACTTCTGGTACTGGTGAATTCGTGTTTCAGGAAGAATTCCCCTTTGCTACAGCTTGCTATTCCGTTAACACTCCTTGCTTGAGTAGTTGGATATTTCAGGCTATAGTAATAAGGGGAGGGGTGTATAAGGGTGGCTCGAAAAGTATTGCTTGACACTAACCCTGCAGACAATGTCGATGAGTCGTTTGCCCTCGCTCTAGCAGCCTGTTCCCGTGAGATTGAGCTGGTAGGAGTGACGGTTTTAGAGCCCAGGGCTTATCTCTTAACAAGACAAGTACTGGGAGCCTACGGCCGCACCGACGTCCCAGTAGCTGCTAGCTCAGATCCACTGGAAAATGCCAACGTTTCTTGGTACATGCACCTAGCCAGTGATGTCTATGAAGGACCGCTGGCACCTGCAGCAACAGCAGAAGTAACGGAGTTTATGGCTGGTATTATTGAAGAGGCGAGACAGGTCACCCTGGTGGGTATTGCTCCTCTAACCAATATCGCCGCTTTACTGCGCCGCTATCCACGTCTGGAGGAAAACATAGAAGAAATCGTCTTTATGGGAGGGTGGTCAAGCCAGGCCCTGCCGGAATGGAATACCAGCGAAGATCCAGAAGCAGTGGCCACAGTATTCAAGTCCAAGGTACCAATCACCGCCGTAGGTTATGAAGTGACTCTGGGCTGTGCTGTGCAGCGCCGACAGCTGACCCCGCTTCGCTCGAGAACCGAAAAAGGCCCACGGCACCTCCTTGCCCTATGTGATGCCTGGTTTCGGGCAACTGCCAATGAGGTTCTAATAATGCATGACCCCCTACCAATAGCGCTGCTCTGCCAACCTTCCCTTGTTCATACGTCACCGGTTAGGCTAGACATCGCCACCTCCCCAGGCCCAGGCCGAGGCGCGCTTTACTGGAGTCCAACCGGTAAGCCCATTAGTCTTTGCACCATGGTAGACTCCGTAGAGTATTTGCGTTTGCTCCTATCCCGGGTGGCTCTCCTACCGGACAGTGAAGCATTAGCAGCCACCTATCCCGCGAGGTGGCACTTCCAGATCCAGGGCGCGTATGAGACCAGTTATTATCCCGGCTGGTCGCTAACGAGCCGCAACCGCCACCATGGGCTGGTATTGCTGATGGATGGGCAGTGCACAACCAGCATCGATGGGCAGGATTACACCGGAGAAACGGGAACTGTCTTCTACCTGCCGGCTGGCAGATCCTATTCTGTGAAAACAGAACCAGGGATGAAGGTCATCTGGCTGCTTTTTGACCTCTATGAGACTCAGAATTCTCTCCCGCTTAGTCCAATAGAGACTATCCCGGGTCTAGCTGCCTGCATTCCTCCGGGTTCTAATAGCAGTCTGCTACAGCTTTTGGCAAGGCAAGTTGCCGAGCTATGGCCAATACCCCGGGAGCATGAAGCTTTGCTCTGTAAGGCCTACTTTCTGGAGCTGTTGTATCGCCTCTTGACGATTTCCCACATGGAGCAGATCCATACACAGAGTGATACTCAGATAGCTCTGATTAAGGCAAAGCAGCACATTGAAGCCCACTTCCATCAAGAGATAACCCTAGACGATCTTGCCC
>JAAZHE010000209.1 GCA_012510855.1 Bacillota bacterium
CAGCAGAGCAGCGCGGAGTCGGTCTTTGCCCCGCCGGTAAGGCCAGCACCGCTCCAGGTAGCCGACACGAGCTGGCTTGCCGCCGCTTTGTATCTGGCCCTCGTCCTTGTGCTGACTCTCTCGGTCCTCGGTGTTCTATTGGCTATCATTGGTCTGCTGATTCTGGGGTTTCTCAGGGAAGAATGGGAAAGGCTGCCTGCCGCCTTGAGGCTTCCTGTCTACGTTTACCTTTGGGTCAAGGAGACAGCGGCTCAGCTGGTGGCCCTCTTGGCAGCCGGTGTAATCCAAGGAAGGAAGCTCATGGGCAGGCTCCAGCAACGAGGCTCTTACCTTCCTTGGTCAGCATCTCAAGAGCAGAAAGCTCTTGGAAAAAGAACCACACCTTCTACTCCTGCCTTGTACATTCGCCATCTTTTTATTCTCTTGATTGAAGCCGCACAGCAAGGGGGCTTAACGCCTAAGGTCAATCACACACCTTTGGAGTACTCTGAGGACTTGGCTGCGTACTTGGAAGAAGGACAGGAAGAGCTCGATGAATTAACAAAATATTACCTCAGGGCCCGGTACAGCCGGGAAGAGCTTGCTACCGATGTCTGCCCTGTGGTGGATGCCCTTTGGGAGAGGGTGATGGCTGCAATCGATACCTGGCGAGGTAAGACTCAAGAAGAGCCGGACCCTTTGGAAGGCAGGGATGATGAATTTGGTCAAGACAGCACCAAGACCGGTGAAAGCCATTTGGGATGAGACGGGGGGAGGCAGGCAGCATGGAAGACAATAGAGGAAGGCTGAGGCAAGCTGATATCGAAAACATAGCATCAGTCTGCCAAAGGATAAGTGAGAGTATCAACCGGGTGATTGTAGGCAAAGCTGAAGCAGTGGAGCTCCTTTTGGTGGCATTCCTAAGTGAAGGGCATGTGCTGGTTGAAGACGTCCCCGGCGTGGGGAAGACCATCTTGGCACGGGCAGCGGCGGTGTCTTTGGGGTGTTCTTTCACCAGGATCCAGTGTACTCCTGACCTCCTGCCCTCTGATGTAACCGGTGTGTCCGTGTATGACCCGGGTAAAGGTGGGTTTAGTTTTCGGCCGGGTCCGGTTATGTCCCAGATTGTCCTGGCTGATGAAATCAATCGGGCCACACCCAGGACCCAGTCCAGCTTGCTGGAATGCATGGCGGAAGGCCAGATTACAGTTGATGGGAGAACTATCAAGCTGCCCCGGCCTTTTTTGGTCATCGCCACCCAGAACCCCGTCGAATACGAAGGGACCTTCCCTCTGCCGGAGGCTCAGCTGGACAGGTTTTTCCTCAAGCTGAGGCTGGGCTATCCCAGCGAAGCTGAGGAAAATGCAATTCTGGAGCGCCTTCAGTACGACCATCCCATTGAGACTCTACAGGCCTGTACTGATCCCCAAACCTTTGTTGATATGCAGGAGGCTGTTAGGGGAGTCTTTGTCGAAGATTCCGTTAGGAGTTACATTGTCCGGCTGACCGCGGCCACCCGGCGCCATCGGGATGTAGTCTTGGGAGCCAGCCCTCGGGGCTCTCTGGCACTGTTTAGGGGCAGTCAGGCCCTGGCAGCACTGCGGGGCCGGGATTATGTGCTGCCCGATGACGTTAAGCATCTGGCGGTGCCTGTATTGAGCCACCGCTTGATTCTCAAGCCAGAAAGCCAGCTCAGGGGTAAAGCTCCTGAACAGGTTGTTCAGGAGCTCTTGCAGACTACTCCGGTCCAGTTTGAGAAACTGGGTGAAGAAAGCTAGTGCGAGGTCCTATTCTAGAAACTGCATTAACCCTTTGATTGCTGGCTCGAGTACCCCCAAGACCAGGTCCGGTTTCACCCCCAATAGGATGCTACCGCCCAAAAGGAGCGCTGCAGCTGCTCCTGCTCCTGTCATCAAAGGCGCTAGAGCTCTAGAGGGGTAATGATCGGTTTCCGCGTTTTCCCTGCCGTCAGCTGCGTTCTCCACAACCGCCGCCATGGAACGGGAATAATCAACCGCGGTGAGGAACAAGGCGGCAAATATTAAGAGGGACAGCGGTCGAAAGCCCTGGAACACCGCAAGAAAAACGAGAAATAGTCCGATGAAGCCAGCAAATCCCGGCAGCCGCAGGTGCTGGGCAGCTTCAAGGCCATGGAGAAGTATAGCCCACCGCGGGCAGGTGATGCAGGCTGCTGGGTCAGCGATGGAAAGGGAAAAGGCGATGGCCAGACCTAGAGAAAAGGTTGCAAAAAGGGCGCCGGTGATCCCTCCCAAAGTCAAGGTGGCAATGCCCAAGAGTCCGATGCCGGTGTAGCTCATTACCAGGTAGGCCGTTTTCTGGTACGGAGTCTCCCCGCCCAGAGCTGCCAGTGAGCCAAAGATGAGATTAACAGCGCCTGCGGCAGTGATGACAATGGCAAAGGCAGCTGCCGCGTCGGTGAGAACCACCAGGGCAAAGCGGAGCAGTCCATAGACTCCTAAAGGCAGAAAGCCGCCAACAAGAAAAATTTTGGCGGATACCGGCAGCCGCTCCATGGTTGCCGGCAGCCAAGTGTGGAGGGGGAAAACGGGGATCCGCAGGCCGCAGCCTATGAAAACGGCCAAGAAGATCCACCACTGGGTATCGGGATCGAGGTTGGTGATAACGGTGTTGGTTAATTCTCTAGCGGCGACACTGGCGTTGCCAAGGGAACCGGAGAGGATAAGGAGACCGGCACCGAGGGCCAGTACGCTCAAGAGGCTTGCCAAGGCGAAACTCTGGGCGGCAGACGGCTTGCCGTCAGCCTGCCCTGGCTCCAGGAGAAAGTAGATGGGAACGGTGCTTATTGTCCAAAAAAGCAGGAAGAGGATATAATCCTGGGCTAGAAAGGCGCCGATCAGAACCGCTTCCCAGATTAGAAGCAGGGTACCCCTTTTTCTGAGGTCTTCTTTGCTCCGGAGAGTCAGGTTAGCTGTAATACCTATAAAGGTAAGTAGCGCCAAGAATGGCAGGTTGAGCCCGTCCAGCCCCAGGGAATAAGAGGCTCCAATGGCGGGAATCCATTCTCTGGTCTCATTAAAGGAGATCATCACCTCCGGTGCTTCCGGGGCACCAAAATTAGGCCAAGCTTGCAGCACCATGAGAAACGGCGCCAGGGAAGCAGCGACGATCAGCCAGTAAAGCATTTTTTCGTCGGTTTTGGAGGCGAAGGACAGCAATAAAGCTGCAGCCGCAGGTATAACAATTAGAGTTGTCAACACGCTAATGACCTCCTGTCAGATCCGCGAAAGTCAATGGTACTACTAGTGCCGAAAATCTCTGACCGTCAGTAGGTTTTCGGGCTGGTGAATCGCCCATACAGCTTTCTCGGTGCTCTCGGCAGGATGGTGAGCAGGTGAATCAATCTGTGGCCCTTCTCCCGCAGCCGGCGATCAAACCACAGGCATGATTGCCCCAGGGTGAATAGGGAGGCGACAAGGAAGGACTCTATTGCCAGGACGATCCTCAGCTGCCAGCGGGAAAGCAGACTGCTCCCAGCGAATAATCCCCGGAAGACGTTGGCCTCAATCCTGGTGGGGTGGTGCCTCACATCCAAGCGGCGGACAAGATCCACAAGCCACAAAAAAGCCGCGGCCGTAGCTGCAAAAGCCGCTGGATTCATGGGCACTAGGAGCGAACCATGAGATACCATAACTCCCGCAACAACGAGAAAGGCTATGAAGGGAAAGGCTGCTGGGGACCAGAACCATATGCGCAATCCAACCAATACGATAAGAACTAGAACAATCATAGGGTCTCCTTTTGTGTAACCTTAGACAGTCAGGCGATGTCCATTACTTATGGTTCCACCAGAAGGGGCGCCTTCCCTGCCGGAGCCGCCACTCTTATTCGGAGTCTCTTGGGCTGCAGGAGATCGGAGGAAGTGACCGAAGTAGTTTAGTCTAGGTAGTGACAAAGGAATGGTGATTGTCGATTGGCAGAAAGAGAAGCATTATCAAGTAAGCACCAGATTGGTGCCAAAGCCATAAAAACCGTTGGTCTAATATCCTTGGGCTGTGCCAAGAACCTAGTAGATAGTGAAATCATGCTAGGCAGCCTCAAGAAAGCCGGTTATGATATAACCGACGCGGCTTGGGAGGCCGATGCTATTATTATCAACACCTGCGGGTTTATCGGACCGGCCAAGGAAGAATCTATTGATACTATCCTGGAGATGGCAGAATACAAGAAAAGCGGCAGGTGTCGGGCCCTCATAGTCACCGGCTGCTTGAGTCAAAGATACGGTTGGGAACTTTTGGAAGAGATGCCGGAAATTGATGCTATGCTAGGTACCGGTCAGTTAGATCAGCTGCCGCAGGTGCTAGAAAAGGTTAACCAGGGGCAGCGGCCGGTGCTCCTGGGACAGCCGCAGTTTGACTACGATGCTGGCGCACCCCGCCTTGTGACAACCGGTTCCCACAGTGTCTATCTCAAGATCGCGGAAGGTTGTAGTCACCGCTGTGCCTACTGCATGATCCCCGCAATCCGGGGCCCTTACCGTTCCCGGTCGATGGAAAGTATTATCACGGAGGCAGAAGAGCTAGTCAAGCAGGGTGCCAAGGAACTCATTCTGATTGCTCAAGATACCAGTGCTTACGGCAAAGACAGGCCTGGCAGTCCGGGTCTTCCGGAGCTTTTGCGAGAGCTGGCCAAGCTCTCTGGGGTTCATTGGTTGCGGGTACTGTACACCTATCCCACCACTTTCTCGGAAGGGCTGATTGAGGAGTTTTCCACTAATCCCAAGGTCTGTCATTACGTGGACATTCCTCTGCAGCATGCCAGTAATGACGTCCTAGTGCGGATGGGTAGAGGGCCGGTAGCAGATCTGCAAAGGCGTTTGATTGGTCGGCTGCGCGAGGCTATGCCGGATGTGGCCCTGAGAAGCTCCTTTATCGTGGGCTTCCCGGGAGAAACTGAAAGAGAGTTCCAGGAGCTCTTAGATTTTTTGGAGGAAATCAGATTTGACCATGTGGGTATCTTCCCATATTCCCAGGAGGAAGGCTCTCCGGCAGCTGAATTTCTCGACCAGATACCAGAGGAAGTTAAGGAAGAGCGGCTGCAACGGGCTATGCTCTTGCAGCAGCGGATCACCGAGGAAAAGAACCGGGCCAGGGTGGGTGAAGTTCTGGATGTGCTGATCGATGGACCATCACCGGAGACTGACTTGGTCTTGACTGCCCGGTCCAAGTACCAGGCACCGGAGGTGGATGGGGTAATTTACATTGGCAACCGCTGGCTGCCTCGGGGAACGCTGACCAAGGTGCGGATTATTGAAGGACATACCTACGATTTGGTGGGTGAGGTTATAGACGAAAGTGGTGACCCCTGATGCGGCCCTTGACTTTGGCTACTGCCATAACTTTTGCCAGGATCCTGCTGATTCCAGTGTTCATGTTCCTCGTTAGCAGTCAACTGCAGTACGGAGATACTGCTGCTGCTGTCATTTTTGCCATCGCGGCCCTCACTGACAGCCTGGACGGATATGCAGCCCGGATGCGCAAAGAAGTCACTCGCTTCGGTCAGCTCATCGATCCCCTGGCGGACAAACTCCTGGTGACTGCAGCGCTGTTTACTTTGGTGGAGATGGGCCGGGTGTCATCCTGGATAGCTATACTAATCGTGGGCAGGGAGTTTGCTGTTTCGGGTTTGAGGATCGTGGCCGCAGTTGAAGGAGTTGTCATCACCGCGAGCACCTTGGGCAAAGTCAAGACTGCCCTTCAGATGGTGGCCATTGTCGCTTTGCTCCTGCAGTGGCCCTTCGGTCCCTTCTTGATGATGTTGGCGACAGTTTTTACTGTTCTTTCGGGGGTGGAGTACTTTCATAATTCCCGGGGTCTGTTTCTCGGCTGAGTTGGGCTGACTCTTGGCAGGTATTACATGTCTTGAGGAGCCTCTTCCCATGGTATAATGCTGGCAGTGGGAGGGGGCGCCGATGGGAAAACTCAATCTTCCAGTGCTGACCATTGTTTCTGCCATTTCCTTGGCCCTGCTGCTCCTTGGTCAGCATTTCATTTTCAACCAACATACCCTTCGCAGTTGGGAAGAGAAATTCGCCGATATTCCAGGGGTGGTGGCTGCTGCAGTCGATTCCACCCCTGATGGTCTTGGCCTCACTTTGAAATTGGCCAGCGACGCTGACCTAAGAGAGACTCACGGTCTAGTCCTGAATCTAGCTGTGGAAGCCGGCATCTCCCTTGATGCCATTTCCATTGACGATGACAGGGGGCCGGTCTTGTCCCGCACTCTTTACGATATCCACTATGCCATTGAAGAGGGAATAGCAACAGGTCGGTTTCAACTGATGGCAGATAATGTAAGGGATGAACTGACCGCTCGAGGTATAGATGGTGAGCTGTGGGTAGGTAGTGAGTTCATCTACCTGGAAATGCACTACGGGCCGGAGCATCTTTACCAGGTGTTTCCCCGCCGTAACTTCGAGCTGCGGGGAAGGGCCGCGTAGGAAGGGTGAAGGCCGTGGAAGCTTACTGGAAGGAAATAGTGGCAGGGACAGGAATTGGGGTCATCATTGCTCTGGCCATCTGGGGGGTAGATGTAACTCCCCTATTGGTGCTGGCCGGTCTTGTAGTCTTGATGCAGATGGTAGTCTCGGGACGCTTAGGCAGCAGCCGCAAGTTGGAGGCGCTGACCGTCGATGCCAAGAACTCTATTGACGCTCCGGTCACCTTTGATGATATAGGCGGTCAGGAGACTGCTAAACGAGAACTGCTGGAGGCACTGGAATTCATCAATAATAAAGAAAAATGCGCTCGGCTCGGCATCCGGCCTCTCAAGGGCATACTGCTTACAGGGCCGCCGGGAACCGGTAAGACTTTGCTGGCTAAAGCGGCGGCCAGTTTCACCAATTCCGCCTTTGTGGCTGCCAGCGGCTCTTCGTTCATAGAGATGTATGCCGGGGTCGGTGCCCAGCGAATCCGGCAGCTCTTCGCCAAAGGCAGGCAGACTGCCCTTCAGCAGGGCAAAGACAGCGCCATCGTTTTCATTGACGAAATCGAAGTGATCGGCGGAAAGCGCGGCCGCCACAGCAGTCACCTGGAGTACGATCAGACCCTTAACCAATTGCTGGTGGAGATGGACGGCATCCAAGGGGATTCTGATATCAGGGTGTTGGTGATTGGCGCAACAAACCGGCCTGATTTGCTGGACTCTGCCCTGATCCGTCCCGGTCGCTTTGATCGGGTTGTTCGGGTGGACCTACCGGATAAACAGGGTCGGCTCCATATTCTCAAGATCCACAGCAGAAACAAGCCTTTGGCTCCCGATGTCGACCTGGAGAGAATCGCCGGAGAAACCTTTGGCTTTTCCGGTGCCCATCTAGAGAGCCTCCTCAATGAAGCTGCTATCCATGCTCTGCGGGAGGGTTCTGACCTCATTCGAGAGAAGGACCTGAGGGAAGCACTGGAAAAAGTGATGTTGGGAGAAAAGCTGAACCGCAAGCCCCGGGAAGAAGAGCGCCGGCGGGTGGCGTATCACGAAACCGGCCACGCCTTGGTGAGCGAGCTCTTACGCAGCGGTTCGGTATCATCGGTGACAGTCACCCCTAGGGGCCAGACTCTGGGATACGTCCGCCGCAGGCCCGATGGTGATTACTATCTTTACACTAAGGAACAGCTGTTGGACCAGATCGCCATCGCGTTGGGTGGAGCTGTCATGGAAGAGATGTTCTTCGGCAGCCGCAGTACCGGCTCTGTCGGAGACTTCCAACAGGCTGTAGAGGCTGCCCACCAGATCATTGACAGCGGTATGTCCGCCCTAGGTATTATAAGCAAGGAACACGTCCTGCCTGAGGATATCAACAGAGAGGTGCAGGCGATTATTACTGAACAGGAAGGCCGGGTCCGGGAGCTGTTGGCTGCAAGGCGGGTTTTGGCTCGGAATCTGGCGGAAGAACTCTTGCGGGAAGAAAAACTGTCAGGGGAGCGTTTTCGGGAACTAGTGAAAGCCAGCTAGGTTTTTCTGCCCCCTTTCCCATGGTATTGACTCCTAAACTAGAGAATGTGATAATAGTAACAAAGGAGTTATCGTGTTAGCTCGGCCCAACAAAGCGCCGAGGGCCAACATGGGAGGGGGGCAGGGCGGCTTCTCATCCATAGGTAAAGATCTATGGAGATGGAGTCGCTGAATTTGTGGCGATAACAAAAAAAGCTGAATACGCGATACTGATTCTCATGGACTTGGTTCTGCAGCCCGAGGGCAGGTATTCGACTGCTCAGGAAATAGCTGAGAGGCAGAGAATTCCCCAGACCTTTACTCCGCAGATTATTTCTGCTTTGACTCGAGCTGGTTGGATAGAAGGAGTGCGGGGCCCCGGGGGAGGAGTGCGTCCCGTTGTGGATCTCTCTGACCTAAGTGTTCTAGAGGTAATCGAAACCGTGGACGGTCCCGTGATCATAACCCGCTGCCTGACAGAAGAAGCGCAGATGACTTGTGAGAACCGGGAAACCTGCCCCTTGTGCAAACTGTGGGCTCAGGCACAGGAGGCCATGCTCAAAGTCTTGAGGGATGCAACCATTGGGCAGTTGGCGAAGGCAAAACAAGAGCTAAAGCTGGCCCAAACTGGGGCTTAGGAATGGTATTTATTACGGTCCACATATATGGAGCAGTTGCCGTCCCGCCAGTAGACGCACCAGTCACAGCGATAGTCTTCCGAGGCCATGGCGGTATTGAGCCATGAGAAACCGTAGCCTTGGGCGGATGAGATGGGCTCATACTCAGTACAATGGGATGCGATGCGCTGCAGTGTACTTTCTTCACCCATCGAGGTCACTCACCTTTCCACAGGGCAAGTCTTAGTTATAATTTACCCAAAGCATCGAAAAATACCCTTACACGTTGAGGCGTGGCAGGGTATTTTCAGATCATGATCATATCTTTGTAGGTTAATAGCATATGATATCCCCGTTTTGGACAAGTATTCATCGTCATCGTTTTATTGGCTTCAACCGCAGTGATGACGTAGTGCGAAAGCCGGCAGCGGCTTTTTCTTATAATCAAAGGCAAGACGACGCTTGGCCTTAAAGCACAGTACACCTTGATTATGATAACCACCGAAGTAGGAACAGGTTAGACAGCGGCTGGGGCTTATCTGCCGATTGCGCTCGGGGCAGGTCACGTCCATCACCTCCCAAACCCATTGCAAAACCTTGGTTACATAAATCTTATGCCTCTATATTGCAGCCAATAGGGACAACCTGGGTCCCGCCCGGCAATTAATGTGTCCCGCTATTATCTTGAATTGTATAGGTCGGGAAGCAGCGAGTCAAGGGCTTTTGCCAAGGTAACACAAGTTTTACAGGATACGGTAGCTTGTAAGCGGGGTAAGGCAAACGGGAGATTGGTGGTTTGAAAGGATATAGGTTTCACTTGCAGAATTATAGTCTCCAATGCCGCTAGATATCCCGGGAACTTTGGTAAGATGATTGGGTTACAGGCACGAGCAAGCTATAGGGAAAGGAGAGGAGGCACAGCACAGGGTTGATGTGGTTGTGCCGACGGGAGAAATGATAGCTGAGTTAATTATAGTTGGAACTGAACTTCTGCTGGGAGAAGTCGTCGATACCAACTCAGCCTATATGGCCCAGCGCCTAGCTGAGCTTGGGATTGATTTATATTACGTAAATAGAGTCGGAGATAACCGGAAGAGAATTGCCCAGCTGGTGCAGCAGGCCCATGAGCGGGCAGATTTGGTGATCATCTCCGGCGGTCTCGGACCTACCGCCGATGATCTTACCAAGGAAGCGGTGGCCGATGCCTTTGGCTTGGAGTTGGTACTGTGCCAAGATGCACTGGCTGATATTGAAGAGCATTTCCGCCGCCTGAACAGGGTTATGTCGGAGAACAACAAACGGCAGGCATACCTACCCAAAGGCGCAACGGCACTGCCTAATCCCAAGGGGACTGCGCCCGGTGTGCTCTTGGAGCTCTCTGGCGGGAAAGCAGTGGTCATGCTGCCTGGGGTACCTGTGGAGCTGAAAGCCATCATGGAGGACTCGGTCATCCCATATATTCGGCGGAAGCTGGGAGAGGAAAACCGGGCTACCATCTATTATAAGGTTCTCCGGTTTTACGGGTTAGGTGAATCGGCTATCGACAATATTGTTCAGGACATCATTGCGGCCCAGACTAACCCCACCATCGCACCGTACGCGGGGAGCGGTGAGGTGAGGCTCAGAATCACTGCCAAGGCGGCCAATGAGTCGGAAGCTCTGCGCTTAATTGAGCCCGTGGAAAGGCAGCTCCTTGAGCGCCTAGGGCCTTACTTCTATGGCTATGGAGATGAGGGTTTGGAAATAGTGGTGGCACGGCTTTTGTTGGCTCAGAAAAAGACCGTGGCTGTGGCTGAATCGTGCACCGGAGGGTTAATCTCCCACAAACTGACCAACGTAGCCGGCAGTTCTGGATATTACATGCAGGGGGCCGTAACTTACAGCAATGCTGCCAAGACCGCAGTGCTGGGAGTTGAACCGGAGCTTTTGACACGATTCGGGGCCGTAAGCAAGCAGGTTGCCAAGGCCATGGCTGAGGGAGTAAGGAAGTGGGCCGGCACTGATATAGGTCTATCTGTAACAGGGATCGCAGGTCCCGGAGGCGGCAGTGCAGCCAAGCCGGTAGGACTGGTGTATTTTGGCGTCAGTTATCCTCAAGATACCAAGGTATTCGGCCGTCAGTTCGCCGGTGACCGCCTGCAGGTGAAAGAGCGGGCTGCGCTGGCGGCACTTGACATCCTGCGCCGCTACCTATTGGGGAATTTGGGGGAAGAGTTGGAGGATTGATTTGGCCCTTGTCGAAGCTTAGGACTATCCTACATTCAGGTTGTCGTTTGTCGATTGCTTCTTAATCATCAGCCAGCCTCAAACTGTCGGCAGGCGCCTCCCAAGGGTCTGCCTGAGGATATCGCGTTGGCAGGGCAGCCGAGGAACTTGCCCCATCGGTTCCCATATGATATAGTCATGTTACGAACAATTGTTTGGAGATGGCGAGTCTCCGCTTGAGAGGAGTGGGCATATGTCGGAGAAGCTTAAAGCCCTGGATATGGCATTGCATCAGATAGAGAAGCAATTCGGCAAGGGCTCCATCATGCGGCTGGGGGATGCTAGACCTGTCAGTATGCAGGTGATACCTACCGGGTCCTTGGCTTTAGATATAGCGTTAGGGGTAGGCGGTGTTCCCCGGGGGCGAGTAGTAGAGATTTATGGTCCTGAGTCATCGGGTAAGACCACTTTGGCCCTGCACATTATAGCAGAGGCCCAAAAAGCCGGCGGCATCGGAGCATTTATCGATGTTGAGCACGCTCAAGATCCGGTCTATGCTAAACAGGTGGGAGTAGACATTGATAACTTGCTGATTTCCCAGCCGGATAATGCCGAACAGGCTTTAGAAATAGCTGAAGCTTTGGTGCGGAGCGGTGCGGTGGATGTTGTGGTAATCGATTCCGTTGCTGCCCTTGTGCCCCGGGCGGAAATCGAAGGGGAAATGGGCGATGCCCATGTAGGATTGCAGGCCAGGCTTATGTCCCAGGCTTTACGGAAACTAACCGGTGCCATCAGCAAGTCCAACACCACCGTGATTTTTACCAATCAGATTCGGGAAAAGGTCGGCGTCATGTTCGGCAATCCCGAGACAACTCCCGGCGGGCGAGCCCTCAAATTCTATGCTTCTATTCGGATGGATATCAGGCGCATTGAGACCATCAAACAGGGTAATGAGGTCATCGGCAATCGCACCCGGGTCAAAGTTGTCAAGAACAAGGTGGCGCCGCCTTTCCGGGAAGCCGAGTTTGATATCATGTACGGTCAGGGTATTTCCCGGGAGGGCAATGTTCTGGATATAGGCGCTGAGCTGGATATTATCAACAAGAGTGGAGCTTGGTACTCCTATGGCGATCTCCGTTTAGGCCAAGGCCGAGAGAATGCTAAGGATTTCTTAAAGCAGAATCCTGAACTCTGTCAAGAGATTGAAGACCGGATTAGGACAGCCGTCGGCTTAGTCCCATTTAGTCAAGGTGGCCAGCAGGATGATGCGGCACAGCAGGATAAGGAGTGACGGCAGCTGTGAGCGACTCGGCTTTCAGTAACAGCCGGTCCTTGGGCCAAGATGTGGGCACCGATATTGATAGAGCCAAGAGTCAGGCACTTTACTATCTCAAGTTTCGCTCCCGGTCCAGCGCTGAAATGGATGCATACTTGACGCGGAAAGGTTTTGAACGGTATGTCCGGGAGGAAGTGTTAGATTGGCTGCGGCAACTAGGATATATTGACGATTTGCAGTTTGCCCGGAACTGGATCCAGAACCGTATCCGTACCAACCCTATGGGCGAACGACGGCTAGTCCAAGAACTGCGGCAAAAGGGGATTCCCAAAGAAGTGATCGAGAAGGCCGTAGAGGAGTTTCGGGAGTCGGTAGATGAGCGGGATCTGACTTTCAAAGTGGCAGCAGAGAGAGCGCGGATTTATGCAGATGAAGCTGGAGAAACGGCAAAACGCAAGTTAACCGCTTACCTATTGAGGCGGGGATTTGGTCTTGATGATGTCCGCAATGCCGTAGAAAGGGTGCTAGAACAGGACCGGGAAGAGCACTTAAACTAGGGGGTCGTGGGCTTCGTTAGTGTAAAGTTATTGTAGGTCATCCAGATAGGAAAATACAAACGCGCTATTTGCATGTCCAAGCCGATGAGGACCACATAAAGAAACAAGATGGAGGCACTGCCCTTGCGAAGCTAGTGTACACGACCGATGGCTATGGTAGAGACTGGGGTGAA
>JAAZHE010000210.1 GCA_012510855.1 Bacillota bacterium
GTAGAAGATGTGGGGATTGTCCTGGGCCAAGCCCTAGCAAAGGCTCTGGACAGCAAAGCCGGTATTGCCCGCTTTGGCACGGCTTTTGTGCCCATGGATGAAGTCTTGGTGATGACTTCTGTGGATATCAGCGGCAGGCCCTATGCAGCTTTTGCTTGGAATCTGACCTATGAGATGCTGGGTGCCTTTCCTTCTGTTCTGGCAGAGGAGTTTTTCAGATCATTGGCCTTCAATGCCGGAATTACGCTGCATATTCGGGAGATCGCAGGGGGAAATATGCACCACTTAATAGAAGCAGCATTTAAGGCGACGGCTAGAGCCCTGGCCGAGGCTTGTGCTGTGGATTCCAGGATTGAAGGTCTGCTGTCTACGAAAGGAAGATTAGGTTGAGCCTAATGGTGATTCCCGCCATTGACCTTCGGCGGGGGTGCTGTGTGCGTCTGGTTCAGGGGCAAAGCCATCGGGAGACTGTTTACTCCCGGGAACCGGTTAAGGTGGCTGAGAGTTTTGCCGCAGCGGGGGCCGAAAGGCTCCATGTAGTTGATTTGGACGGGGCCTTTTCCGGGTTTCCTGGGAACCTGGAGGTAATAAGATCTATAGCTAAAACTGTTGCCATGCCCCTCGAAGTTGGGGGCGGTATCAGGGATCTAGAGACCATTGAGCAGGTTTTGGCCGCGGGAGCAGCCTATGCAATCCTCGGCACAGCGGCTTGTGAAAACCCCGAGTTGGTGGAAGCTGCCTGCAGGCTTTATCCCGGCAGAATCATCGTCGGTATAGATGCCCGGGAGGGGCGGGTGGCAGTCCGGGGCTGGGTGGATGATACCGAAATGGATGCCCTGGACCTGGCCGGGAGAATGGTTGAGCTCGGGGTGGAGGAGATCATTTTCACCGACATCGCCCGGGACGGCATGCTGACGGGCCCCAACATTTCCGCTTTGCAGAAGATGACAGCGGCTGGAGCCAAGATCATCGCCAGCGGCGGGGTAGCCTCCTTGGAGGATATCCGGGCCATCGGTGAGTTGACTGCACTTGGCGTAATAGGAGTGATCATCGGCAAGGCCCTTTACAGCGGCCGCTTCACCCTAGAAGCAGCCATTGAGGCCGCCAAGGCCGCCGGTCATTCCAGCCGGTGATGTGGTAGGGTTCGTAGTCAGGTTTTTGAGATAGGTGGGAGACTGCTGGTATGTTGGAAAAAAGGATAATTCCGTGCCTAGATGTAAAGAACGGCAGGGTGGTAAAGGGCGTTAATTTCGTGGGTTTGCGGGACATAGGGGATCCGGCGGAGCAGGCAGCCTTCTATGATAGAGAAGGCGCCGATGAGCTTGTGTTTCTGGATATTACCGCTTCCCAGGAGGGACGGAGAGCGTTCTCTGAAAGCATTCGCCGAACGGTGGAGGTTATCAGTGTTCCCTTGACTGTGGGGGGTGGTATCAGCTCCTTGGAGGACATGGAGGCCGTGTTCGAGGCTGGGGCCAGCAAGGTATCCATTAACACCGCGGCTGTAGAGAATCCTGATCTCATCGCCCAAGCCGCCAAGGCCTTCGGCAGGGAGCGGATCGTTGTCGCCATTGATGCCAAGAGGACTCTGGGTGCCGATGGTAGTCTGTGGTGGGAGGTGTATGCCCGGGGAGGCCGGACTGCCACCGGTTGGGATGTGCGGCAGTGGGCCGAACGGGTGTATTCCCTGGGAGCGGGGGAAATCCTCCTCACCAGCATGGATGCCGATGGAACCCAAGACGGGTACGATAATGACCTGAACCGGCTGGTGGCAGACAAGGTGCCCATCCCCATCATCGCTTCGGGAGGCGCCGGCCGCCTGGAGCATTTTAAGGACGCGTTCTTGGTGGGCAGAGTTGATGCGGTACTGGAAGCTTCTCTTTTTCATTTTCGCACATATTCCATCCGACAAGTAAAGGAGTATTTACAGGAGGCCGGGATACCGGTGCGCCTGTGATGTGATAGGCATCCATCTCTTTGTGGGATGGAAAGTGGAGTTGAGCAATTTGGCTTTGTACTAGGAGGAAAACCATGGTAGATATGGGAGAGCTGAAGTTCCGCGCAAGCGGCCTGATTCCAGCCATTATCCAAGATGCCGAGAACGGCGAAGTGCTGATGATGGCCTACATGAACCGGGAGGCCTTGGAAAAGACTCTACAAACAGGCAGGACCTGGTTTTGGAGCCGCAGCCGGCAGGAGCTGTGGGAGAAGGGACAAACCTCAGGTCACTACCAGATCGTAAAAGAGATTACTGCCGACTGCGATTACGATGCCCTCTTGATCAAGGTAGAGCAGCTGGGACCGGGGGCCTGCCATGAAGGCTACAGATCGTGTTTTCATAATCCCGTGGAGTTTCAGAAGGATGAAGGACCGACGGCCGCGGCTCAGGATGAGGAGGAGCAGCCGGCCTTTGATGCCGATGAGGTCTATGGTAAACGTTCGCCCCGGATTCTCAATGAGCTTTATGAAGTAGTCCGGGATCGCCGGGCGAATCCTGTGGAAGGCTCATATACCAATTATATTTTTAGCAAGGGATTAGATAAGATTCTCAAAAAAATCGGCGAGGAGGCGGCGGAGGTGATCATTGCCGCTAAGAATCCCGGGGTAGAAGAACTGGTTTACGAGTTGGCAGATCTGTATTACCACACCATCGTCTTGATGGTGGAAAAGGGTACCGACCCAGGAGCCGTGTTTTCCGAACTGAGATCGAGGCGTTAGCTTGGAACTGGTTGACAGTCAGCCTCAACAGGGTTGGCCGGAGGGAGTTTGATAGTGGATATTCTCAGCAGTCTAAACGAGCAGCAAAGGGAAGCAGTAACACACGGAGATGGGCCGCTGTTGGTGGCTGCAGGGGCAGGGAGCGGCAAGACCCGGGTGCTGACCTACCGGATTGCCTACCTGCTTTCTGCCAGGAGGGTGCCCCCGTATTTTATCTTGGCAGTGACCTTTACCAATAAGGCGGCTAAAGAGATGAAGGAGCGGATTACCCGGCTCATCGGTCCTTTAGGCGAGCAGGTGTGGGTTGCCACTTTTCATTCAACCTGTGTCCAGATCCTTCGGCGGGAAGCGGATAAAGTCGGTTATCAGCGGAATTTCCTCATCTTTGATACCGCCGATCAGTTCAGTGTAGTTAAGGAAGCCATGAAGGAGCTGAATATCGACACTCGCAAGATTGAGCCCCGGACTGCGCTGTATGCCATCAGCAGCGCTAAGAATGAGCTGGTGGGCCCCGATGAATATGATCGGTCGGCCGGGGATTATTGGGATAAAATCATCGCCCGGATCTATAGGAAGTACCAGAGCAAGCTGGTGGAAGCTAATGCCATGGATTTCGATGATCTCATTATGGAGACTGTCAGGCTGTTCCGCACGTCACCGGAGGTGTTGAGCCGTTACCAGGACCGCTTCCGCTATATTCTCGTAGATGAGTACCAAGATACAAACCACGCCCAGTATGTGTTGGTGAACCTTTTGGCCCAGAAATACCGCAACCTGTGTGTGGTGGGCGATGCCGACCAGAGTATTTACGGCTTTCGGGGAGCAGATATCCGCAATATCCTAGATTTTGAAAAAGACTATCCCGATGCTAGGGTCATCATGCTGGAACAGAACTACCGCTCCACCGAAAAGATTTTGGAGTCGGCCAATGCCGTCATCGCCAACAATTTGGGCCGCAGGGATAAGAACCTATGGACAAATAAGACCGGTGGAGATCCCCTCTTTCTGTATAGGGCCAGGGATGAGCGGGAAGAAGCCAGGTTCGTGGCAGAAGAGATCCAAGGGCTGCGGCAGTCGGGCCGCCGTTTCCACCATTGCGCCATTCTGTACCGGACCCACTCTCAGTCCCGAACCTTTGAAGAGGAGTTCATGCGGCGGGGGATACCCTACGCCATCGTCGCTGGACTGCGGTTCTATGAACGGAAGGAGATCAAGGATTTAATCGCGTATCTTCGCTTAATTGAAAACCCCGCGGACCTTTACAGCTTGCGGCGGGTGATCAATGTGCCCAAACGGGGTATCGGAGACGTCACTTTAGGCCGGGTGGAAAGCTTTGCTTTGGAGAACGGGATCACTGCCTATGACGCTTTGGCTAGGGCAGAGGAAATCCCGGGGTTGGGCCAGCGGGCCGTTAATGCCTTGGGACGATTCTATGAGATGGTAGAAACGTGGCGGGGCAGAGTCGGGCGGGTCACCCTAACCCGCTTGACTGAGGATGTGTTGGAGACCAGTGGGTATTTGGCCGAGCTTCAGGCTGAGCGCTCGCCGGAGGCAGAGGGCCGCATTGAGAACCTCAAAGAGTTCTTGTCAGTCACTAAGCAGTATGAAGAGGAGAACCCCGATGGGGATTTGAGCGGGTTTCTAGAGCACGTTGCCTTGGTGGCCGATGTGGATCTTTACGATGAAACCGCCGATGCCGTAGTGATGATGACCTTACACGCCGCCAAGGGATTGGAGTTTCCCGTGGTATTCTTAGTGGGTATGGAGGAAGGGGTATTTCCCCACAGCCGTGCCCTTTGGGAGCCGGCAGAGCTGGAAGAGGAAAGGCGGCTTTGCTATGTGGGGATCACCAGGGCTATGGAGCGCCTGTACCTCACCTGTGCAGAACTGAGGACACTTTACGGCTCAACTACCCAGAACCATATTTCCCGGTTTGTAGAGGAGATCCCCCAAGAGTGTCTGGAGGAAGTGGAGCGGGAGACGTCGTACCGTGGAGCGGCAAGGGACATGGGAAGACCCCTTGCCCGGCAGATAGGTAGCGAAATGCGGGGAAGAGACCGGGACCAGAGCTACTCCGGGGGCCAGGAAGCCAGGGGCGACGACATCCAGCTGCGGCATGGAGATAAGGTTAGGCATTCTCACTTTGGGGAAGGTACGGTGGTTGCTGTAGCGCAAGAAGGAAAGGATACAGTGGTGACTGTCGCCTTTCCTGGTCAGGGCATCAAGCGGTTTCTGGCTGAATACGCTCCTTTGGAGAAGGTGTAAATAGGTTTTTGAACCAGTAAAGCAGGATATTTAGCGGTGTAGCCCGGGGCACGGAATGGGAGGCGATAAGGGGAACTTGGCCGATCACTTCGCCATTGAGAGTGCAGCGCAGTTCGCCAATTTTCTGTCCCCGGCGGATGGGGGCATTTGTCTTTTCAATGACAATATGGGATTTGACATCATCGACGTCTTGGTTGCGGACCACCTTGTAAACCGTTTCGGCAGCGGTGCCCGTGAGTTGGTGCCGAAGGCCGCCGTAAACAGTGATCTCTACAAGAGGTTCTCCTTGCTTGGCTAGGGGCAGCAGGTGGAATTCCTGAAAGCCGTACTCCAGAAGCTGGGCGGCATCGTGCCACCGGTTGCGGCTGTTTAGGACCACACAGATCAGCTGCCGGCCGTCCCGGGATGCCGCTGCCACCAAGCAGTGCCCAGCACCGCTGGTTGTACCGGTTTTGACGCCTTCGGCTCCCTCGAAAGAAAACAGCAGTCGATTGGTATTGTACCAGGACCACTGGGAGCTGTCAAAACGGGCTTGATGATGGGTTTTTCTGACGATCTCCCCAAAAAGAGGATAGAGAAGTGCTACCCTGGTGACCATGGCCAGGTCAAAGGCTGTGGAGTAGTGGTCGGGATGGTCCAGCCCGTGGGGATTGACGAAATGGGAGTTCACCGCTCCCAGTTCCCGGGCCCGGGCATTCATCCGCTTGACAAATTCAGCTTCTGAACCTGCCAGGTGCTCGGCAATGGCCACAGCAGCATCGTTGCCGGAGGGCAGCATGAGGCCGTGGAGCAGATCGCCCAAAGGGATGCGCTGGCGGGCTCGGATGCCGGCACTGGATCCCCTGATGCTCGCTGCTTTCTGACTGATGGTGACTATATCTTTGAGATTGCCCTCCTCTATGGCCAAGAGGGCGGTGAGGATTTTGGTGGTGCTGGCTGGGGGGCGGCGGACATGCTCATTTTTCGCATAGAGCACAGTGCCGGTGGTTCCCTCCAGAAGAATTGCACTGGTGGCGGTAATGGTAGGACCTTTGGTATAATCAGGTAGGTAATCGAATTCCGGCCCCCAATAGGCGGCAATCCATGCAGGATGGGCAGCGGGAAAGCGGCTGAGGGCCAGGGCTGCAAAGACCATTAGCCAGAGACCTAAGGCAGCTGCAATCCAGTAAAGATGCCGGCGGGGGATGTACATAGGATGCTTACTCTCCTTCAGGGGTTTGGTCAGCTTATTCAGCTGCTATGTACATTAATACTTGCCTAGCTTGACCACTATGTCGGAAAGACTAGTTCTGGGAAGGTTTGGGAC
>JAAZHE010000211.1 GCA_012510855.1 Bacillota bacterium
ATTATCTAGCCCTGTACTCTGCCACTACAGTAGGATGAGACTCTTTGTTCCAGACCTACAGTATCTTGACGCTATCGTGGGCTTCTCGTTCCTTGACAGTGGTCCTAAAACAAGCTAAAATGACACTGTGGAACATGCTAGTGATCCATTCAGTAGTGTGGACCAAGCCGAGTCTTTGCTCGGCTTTCTTTACAAGCAACTTGGTAAACGGCACATTTTTTTCCGGATAGGAGGTGACAATCATTAGCTTTGTTTACTTTGTGCTCATAGCCGCCGTCGCTTTTAGCGCCGGTTATTTTATGCGCAAGTCTCTCGCCGAGGCTAAGATCGGTTCCGCTGAAGAAGCGGCTAAGCGTATTATCCAAGACGCCGAAAGGGATGCTGAAGCCAAGTATCGGGAAAAGATGTTGGAGGCCAAGGAGGAAGCCCACAAGCTGCGGGCTGAAATGGACCAGGAGCTCAGGGAGAGACGTGCTGAACTGCAGGAACAAGAACGCCGCCTCGCCCAGAAGGAAGCAGCCCTTGACCGCCGCTCTGAGAACATCGACCGGAAGGAGAGCCTTCTGGAAAAGGAACGGAAAGAGCTGACGCAGGCCAGAGAAGAGGTAGAGCGGATTCTAGCCGAGCAGCAGGCTGAACTCCAGCGCATAGCCGAGCTTTCCATGGAGGAAGCCAAGGAAATGATCCTCCGTGAAGTCAAGGAGTCGGTGAAGCACGAAGCTGCTCTGATGATCAAGGATATGGAGGCGAGGGCGAAGGAAGAGGCAGATAAGCGCTGCCAGGAGGTACTTTCCTTGGCAATCCAGCGCTGTGCCGCAGACCATGTGGCTGAAGCAACGGTATCAGTGGTGAATCTCCCCAATGATGAGATGAAGGGGCGGATTATTGGCCGTGAAGGGCGCAATATCCGGACACTGGAGACACTGACCGGAATCGATCTGATCATAGATGATACACCGGAGGCCGTAATTTTATCGGGATTTGATCCCATCAGACGGGAGATTGCCCGCATTGCATTGGAGAAACTGGTGGCAGACGGGCGGATTCATCCGGCGAGGATCGAGGAAATGGTGGAGAAAGCCCGGCGGGAAGTAGAAGCTGTTATTAGGGAAGAAGGTGAGCAGGCCACCTTTGAGGCCAATGTACATGGCCTCCATCCAGAACTCATTAAGCTGTTGGGGCGGCTGCGGTTCCGCACCAGCTATGGACAGAATGTGCTCAAGCACTCTGTTGAAGTAGCTCACTTGGCTGCAATTATGGCGGCTGAGATCGGTGCTGATGAGAAGCTGGCCCGCAGAGCTGGTTTGCTCCATGATATAGGCAAAGCAGTTGACCACGAGGTAGAGGGCACCCATGTACAAATTGGGGTGGATCTCCTGAGACGGTACAAGGAATCGCCGGATGTCATTCACGCGATGGAGTGTCATCATGGAGACTGTGAACCCCGGAGCGTAGAGGCTGTCCTTGTGGCAGCTGCAGATTCGATATCGGCGGCTCGTCCAGGCGCCCGGCGAGAAACCCTAGAATCTTACATCAAGCGTCTAGAAAGGCTGGAAGCTATAGCCGATTCCTTTGAGGGTGTGGAAAAGGCCTATGCTATCCAAGCAGGTCGGGAGATTAGGATTATGGTGAAGCCGGAACGGGTGGATGATGCTGGCTCTATTTGGATGGCCAGAGAGATAGCCAAACGAATCGAGAGTGAACTGGAGTACCCCGGTCAGATTAAGGTCACTGTAATCCGGGAAACGAGGGCAACAGAATACGCCAAGTAGGGATTGTCTCCAAGGCCCGGCGACCTTCCGGGCCTTTCGCAATCCAGGTATTCGGAGGGGCTCTCTCCATGAGGTGATTGTTGTGATACAAAGGGATACATATGCAGCAAAGGGTCACGGTAATCTATTGGCACTCCTTCTGGCCCGCTATCCGCAGCTGGGTACTCTGCAGATCCTGCCTCAATCCCGCACGATGCGGTTTGGCTTTTTCATCAAGGGTCCCTGGGATGTTGAGAGTTTCACAAAGTTTGGTGATTATCTCGGGAAAAACATCGAGGCAATTGTGCAGCTCGTCGGCAAGAAAATCGGTTGTTTCGATCTGCGGGTAAGCCAATACGAAGATCTGTCCATGGTTGAGATAGATAGGGATATGGGGACTATTACACTAGAGGAGATAGCACTGATCGTGGCTTTGTTCGAGGAACAGTTCAACACAAGCCTCATCTTGAGTGACGGTGACTTCCAAGATGATGACCTCCAGTGGGACGATGGAGCCATTCAACACGTTCTGGAGGATATCAACCGCGAGGTCCATTTGCAGGAGTTTTTGGGCTTTCGAGAGGATGGTCGCATCTTGGTGTTTTGCAAACCAACTGCTTCTGGCACCAGCTAAGTTGCTACGCTTGAGAAAATGATGTGACAATATTGAAGAAATTTTACTGATGAAAAAGGAATTAGCACTTCGATAGTTAATATAGTAAGTAGCAGCAGCAAAATATGGCATAGATCGCAATCTCGCCAAGGAGGCTAAGGACAGAAGTGCTGAAGGTATCCTCAAGATCTAACCCAAATTCTGTAGCCGGAGCTTTAGCAGGTGTTTTGCGAGAGCGGGGTTCAGCTGAGATGCAGGCCATTGGTGCAGGGGCAATTAACCAGGCGGTCAAGGCTGTTGCTATTGCCCGTGGGTTTGTGGCCCCTAGCGGCATCGATCTCATCTGTATTCCCGCATTCACCGACATCGAAATCGATGGTGAAGAGAGAACCGCTATCAAGATTATAGTGGAACCTCGCTAGTGTCCCTAGCAATGAACATGTGTTGTCTATTTGCCTGCCCAGACATTGGTTGCCGCCAATGGGGGCAGGTTTTTTTATCCAAGACAAACTGGTTTCGAAGTCAAGTGACTGGAGGTAAGCGACGTGACCAAGGAATGGATGAACTGGTATCGGGAAACGCTGCTGATTGATGCGCATAATGATGTTGTCTCCAAAATGAAAGATGGCGGACTGGATTTTTGCCAGCGGCAGTCGGCCACCCACAGCGATTTGCCGAGGCTTCTGGAAGCAGGGGTGAACCTGCAGGTCTTGGCTCTTTTTGCTCCGCCAGATTCCAATAAGAGCGTGACACTGCAGAGGATCCTGTCTTACGCAGAGTATGCCCTCGACTGTGTTGACCGCGATCCCCGGCTCCATCTAGTTCTCACCAAGAGAGATCTGGAAGCTCTTTCGCCAGCTGAAGGTAAGCTGGGGGTAATCTTGGGGGTGGAAGGCGGAGACTGTGTAGGTGAAGAGCTGTGGATTTTGCGGTTGCTTTATCGGCTGGGGGTCCGGCTGCTCACCATCACTTGGAGCAATCGCAATGCACTGGCGGATGGGATCTGGGAAAAGGATACAAGGGGCGGACTTACCTCCTTTGGTAAGGAAGTAATCAAGGAGATGGAAGCCCTGGGTATGATAATCGATGTGTCCCATCTAGCTCCGGCGGGCTTTTGGGATATTGCCGAGGTTGCTGCCGGACCCTTTATCGCCTCCCATTCCAATGCGGCGGCAGTTTGCCCCCATCCTCGGAATCTGAGCGATGAGCAAATCCGCTGTGTTGCCGACCGGGGCGGAGTAGTGGGTGTCAATTTTTACGGTCCTCATCTCACGGAATTCGGTAGTGCCTCCATCGATGATATAATTCGCCATATCGAGCATTTGTGGAATGTGGCGGGCGAAGACCATGTGGGTTTAGGCACCGACTACGACGGCATGGATATCGTTCCCAGGGAGTTGGAGGATGTGACGTGTCTGCCTCGGCTGGTGGAAAAGCTTAGGCAGCGAGGTCATTCCGAAAGCCGCCTGGAGAAATTCATGGGAGGCAACTTCCTCAGGGTTTTCAAGACCGTATTGCCGGACTAATGAGTGGGGCCTCCATCACCGAAAATTACCGTTGTAGGGACCGTCAGCAGTCACTCCAAGGTGGACACGGACCAGGTATGAAAAGTCGCCTAGTGTTAAATAATATCAACCGAAGAGTGAGGCCCGGTTGCACCGGGGAAAGGAGGCGTGTATGTGACGGTTGTCAAGGTAGTGGAGTTGGTGGGAGAATCTACTACCGGCTGGGAGGATGCCGTTCAGGCGGCTGTCAAGGAAGCCTGCAAGACCATCAGAAACATAACCGGCGTTCATGTGAAGAACATGACTGGGACGGTAGACTCCAACGGCAATATTATTGAGTACAAAGCCAACGTGGAACTAGCTTTTGCAGTAGAGGGAACCTAGCTGGAACATCCGATTCAACCGAATCGGCGCCGGCAAGAAGAGGTGATGGAGATGGATTGGGTAGGTGCAGTAGTCCGTTTCGTAGTGTCGGCACTGGCACTGATGCTGGTGGGGTATATCGTGCCCGGTTTTGAAATCATGGGCTTTGTCAATGCCCTGCTGGCGGCCGTTGTCATTGCTGCCATTGGATGGGTGATAGAAGCTACACTGGGTAAGAACGTTTCACCCTACAGCCGGGGGATCGTTGGCTTTCTAGTATCAGCGGTGGTAATCTGGGCTGCCCAGTTTATCGTTCCGGAGATGCAGGTCTCAGTACTTGGAGCTCTCCTGGCGGCTTTTGTCATTGGGATCATTGATCTGTTCGTACCTACAACGGTAAGGTAATGTCCGTACTACGGTAAGGTAATGTCCCTAAGGGTTATTTTATTGCCTTGCTGTGCTATCGGCTTTACGGCCGCATCCTTGATTTGATGGCGAAGCGGCCCTCGGAAGGCACCTTTTCTGGGGTGCTTTCCTTTTTTTGCCGCAAAGCCGTATAAAGTCCCCAGCTGTGAAGCATGATTCTAATAATGACTGGAAAGGCTCAAGGGTGAGGGCTTTGCAGCTGAGTAAGGCTTTAGAAAAGAACTTGTCGACACTTAACAAAGAGCTCGGTATAGATGTCAGTTTTGACATCATCTTACGGGGGATAAGGGTAGGCAACAAAGATGCGGCCCTGTTGTTTCTTGACGGCTTTGTCCAGGACCTGGTAACACAAAATGTGATCTCAAGTCTCATGGAGGTAAAGCCCGGGGAACTTACACCCCAAGCCGTCAAAGCACTGATGGAGGAACACATCCCCCATTTTGAGACTTTCACTGTCACTGATCTTGACGAGCTTATCCAAACTGTCCTTTCTGGTCCCATGATCCTCTTAATAGATGGGGAAGCAGAGGCAATTGTCATCGATGTGCGGCAGTATCCCTCCCGCAGTATTGAAGAGCCTGAACTGGAGAGGGTTACCAGAGGCTCCCGAGAGGGCTTCGTGGAGACTGGTCTTTTCAATGCCAATCTCATCCGCCGCCGTCTGCGGGACCCTGGACTGCGGTTTGAGGCTTTTCAAGTGGGTAAGCGCTCGGCTACCGATGTCTTTGTGGGCTATATCAAAGACATTGTCGATCCAGAGCTCCTGTCGGAAGTGAGGCGGCGTCTTAACAGGATCAACGTATCGGCCTTGCCCCTTGGGAGCAAGAGCTTGGAGGAGTATCTATTTGGAACCAAGCGCAATCCCTTTCCTGTGGTGCGGTATACGGAACGACCTGATGTGGTGGCTGCCCACCTCTTGGAGGGACATATTGTAATTATCACCGATACCACTCCAGCTGCCATGATTGTGCCGGTGACTGCCTGGCATTTCACCCAGCATGCTGAGGACTACTTCAATAATCCGGTTGTCGGCACCTACATCCGCTGGCTGCGGTTTCTCGCCTTTCTTACAGCATTTTTGTTAACGCCGGTGTGGTTGGCTTTGGCACAAAACCAAAGCGCACTGCCGCCGATGCTGAGTTTCATCGGCCCCAAGGGGGACGCGGCAGTTCCCTTATTCTTGCAGTTTGTGATCCTGGAACTGGCCATTGACATGACGAGGATGGCTTTTATTCACACGCCATCGGCGGTGGCTTCTTCACTGGGTTTGATTGCTGCCATCTTGCTGGGTCAATTTGCCGTGGATGTGGGACTGTTTGTCCCGGAGACCATTTTGTACCAAGCGGTAGCGGCCCTAGCCTTTTTTGCTATCCCCAATTATGAGTTTGGGATGGCCACCCGGTTATTCAGGCTCCTGGTCTTGGTTCTGACCGGCTTTCTCTCCTTCTGGGGGTTAGCAGCTGGAGTGCTGGTAACGGTACTGGTGATGAGTCTTACCAAATCGTTGGGGCTGCCGTACCTGTGGCCGCTGATACCCTGGCATTGGCCTAGTTTGAAGCGGCTGCTGTTTCGGTATCCTATTCCAACAGTCTCCAAGCGGCCACCCTTTACCCGTCCGGTTGATGCCGATATCAAAGAGACTCAACAACCGCAAGGGCAAAGTCCCGGAACCGGTGAAAGCTCTGAAACTGTCGAAAATTCCCATCAGCCTGGTGAAAGTAAGCGCATCCCCAAGCGGCCCCGAAAAGTCGGAGGGCATGGACGCGAGCGGGCTGACCAACGAGAGAACGGAGATGATAGCTGATGGGAATTACAG
>JAAZHE010000212.1 GCA_012510855.1 Bacillota bacterium
CGGCAAGATAACCGGGAGCTATTCCAGCTATTTCCAAAAGCCCAACTGCCTTAGCCATTTCGATGCTCCCCTGCCTGCTGCTCCCCCACGATGCTATAGGTATCCCGGGCGATGACAATCTCCTCATCGGTGGGTATCACCAGAACTGCCACCGGCGAATCGGCCCGGGAGATCCTCTTCTCAAGGCTGGGCGACTCATTGGCAGCCTTGTCCAGGTAAATACCCAGAAACTCCAAGCCTTCACAGATTTTCTCCCTGATCACGGGAGACCTTTCTCCCACACCGCCGGAAAAGACCAAGACATCAATACCGCCCATAGCTGCAGCGTATGCCCCGACATACTTCTTCGTCCGATAGACAAAGGTATCGATGGCCAACTGGGCCCGGGCATGGCCTTGGGCTGCAGCTTCGAAGACCTCCCTAAGATCATTGCTCACTCCAGAAATGCCGAGCCAGCCGCTTTCCTTGTTTAGAATCTCGTCCATCCTGTCGGGGTCGATGCCTTCCTTCCGCATCAAATAAGTGACCACCAGAGGGTCAAGATCGCCGCAGCGAGTGGATTGAACCAAGCCTTCCGTAGGCGTGAGGCCGGTGCTGACATCGATGGACTTGCCTTCTTTAAAGGCACAAGCGGTAGTGCCGCTTCCCAGCATCAAATTGACAATTTTGAGTTCCTCCAGGGGCCGCTGCAGCAGCTCCGCCGCCCGCTGGGTCATGTAGCGGAAGGTGATCCCGTGAAAGCCATAGCGGCGTACCCGGTACTGTTCATAGTAGCGATAAGGAATAGCGTAAGTATAGGCATAGGCCGGCAGGGTCTGATGAAGGCTGCTGTCAAATACGGCCACCATCGGTGTATCCGGCATGAGCCGCTGACAGACTTCAATCCCTTCTACATTGGGGGGATTGTGGAGAGGTGCCAGATCAAAGAACTCCCGCAATACCGCAACGACTTCATCGGTGATCAAGAGAGAACCGGTGCATTTTTCTCCCCCGTGTACCACCCGGTGACCAACGGCATCAATTTCGGAAAAGGTATGAATCACTCCGTTTTCTGGGTCAGTCAATGCCTCGAGGGCTAGGCGGATGGCGGCTCCGTGATCGGGAACCGGCAGTATCCGGCGGATTTTGCGGCTGTCTAACTCTGAACCAGGATCTCCCTTAGGGTCTTTCAAGACTTCCAGGGAAAGCTGGCCGTCTTCCTTGCCAATCCGCTCGACACTGCCCCGGGCCATTACCCGTTCCTCAGGCATCTCTACCAGCTGGTATTTGACTGATGACCCTCCACAGTTGAGTACCAGTATACGCATGGCTTTCCTCCCAGATCACAAGATAGCTGACCAAACGGCATCATCGGGAGCAGCGATGATGCGCCTTCGAGCCAACAGCCCAGGCTCCAGCCCCTCCTCCACCGCTTCCAAGGCAATCTCCACCGCCCCGGTGCTGCCGACCAGATAGACATGACCTTTGCCTGCCAGCCCCCGGGCCACATGAATGGTGACTAGGGTGACGTCGGCAGCCTTGGCAGCTGTATCAGCTGCCGTCAAGGCGGAGCTGGCGGTAAATGTCTCAATGATCCCCAAGGCACCCCGCCGGTTTACCGGCGCCGTGCCCTTGAGAGCGGGAAATATGCCGGGAGGAGGATTGCCGAGGAAAAAATCATCTATATACGTAAGTCCTACATCGGTGGTTCTCGCCTGCTCCAAGGCACCCCTAACAGCCGCGGTCTCACCGGCAATGGCGGCAAGGAGCTTCCCGGGGCAGATGACCTTGAGCAAAATCAGTTCCACTGGAAACCCTTTCAGGGCCCCATCAACACATTCCAAACCGCGGCTGATGCTCTTAAACTCCATCATTGCCAGGGCTTCTCGATTAAGCATCACCGCCACCCCGCTCGATGACCACCTTTCCATCGGCTATGGCCGTCACCGTACCCGCAATGCTGCTGTGGACAGAGGCACCTAGGCTTCCCTGGGCCATCCTCCCCAGGAGCGTGCCTGGCTCCACCACCTCTCCCACCTCAACCTGACAGCTGGCAGCTAGTCCCACATGCTGCTTGAGGGGGATGGTCACACGGGCACCGGCCGGCAGTGTTCCCCTGAAGGGGGCCGGCTGGTTCCACCTAATCAGCTTGAGATGGGCCATCAGCCGCTGGGCTGGCACCTGGCCGTCGGCAAAGCCTGGCCTTGCTCCTTCTGACATGGAAAACTGACGTACATCCTGTTTAGATCCCAGCTCAGCCTTTAGCCTTTGGTTTACCCGACGGGGAGACAGCCCCATAAAGCAGGCATAGTGATCGCAGACTCCACACTCACTGCAAAGCAGTGCCCCCGCCGCGACCTCTGCATCCATCGGTCCTCCTGCGGCTAGGGCCCGCATGAGCCGGTGAGGCCACAGGGGGTGTCCCAAAAGACGCCTGGGGCATAGGTCGGTACACATGGTGCACTGGCAGCAGACGCTGTAAGCCCACCGAAGTTGAGCGTGCTCAGCCGCAAGCCTCGTGACTACCACATGGTCCCCGGGGAGAACAATTAACCCTTTGGTGGTCTTAGTTACCGGCTGGGAAAGGTCATCCACCACTTCCCCCATCATGGGACCGCCGCTGACCACAGCCCAGCTTCCCGGCTCCATGAGGGGCTGGGCTATCCCGATGACATCCTCCACGGCTGTGCCGATGGGAACTGACCAGGTACCGGCCTGGGCTACGGCACCATTGACAGTTACATATGTCTGGGTGCCACATTCCCCGGCCAGGGCCTAGGCGATATTGTACAAAGTCTC